>NZ_JAWVAV010000017.1:0-81546 GCF_033599315.1 Acinetobacter sp. OYA S30 | reverse complement strand
TATATGAAATAAAAGCCATAAATCTTCATTCCTTTTTATTTTTATAAAACCGATTGTTATTTGACCATCCTTATAAGACTTATTTTTATTATAATTCCAATAATGCCCTTGCAATAAGACATCCTCTTCACCATTTTTGAATATCTCAATTGGATTCCAATTACCATCAAACATTAAATTGAATCTAACTTTCACGTTATCAAAGTCATTCAATTTCAAAATATCATTAAGTTTTATAATAGACACGCCAAACCTTTAAAAATAAAATAACTTCAATAAAATTCATGAATAATCTACTGATTATAATCAAGAATCTATTAGATGATGGTTTAGAATAAGTTTTTTTGAAATCTGAATACTCATTCCTTTTTAAGAACAATCTCTTACTTAAAGCCATATTTATAAAGCAATAAGCACCAGTTCTTAATTTTTATGGCGGAACCCATATAGCTTGAACCGAAAGTAGGATTGCTCGGCTCCACTAACCAGTTGCAACTACAAAAAGTATTAAGGTATTTCTCAATGTAAGTTTTTTCCTACAAACTTTTAAGGATTTTGCGGATTGGCGACACTCTACTTTTTTCCTAATATGAACTCATACAGGAACAGGATGTTCCGGAACATAAAACAACAATAATACGTTCAAGCACCAGGAGCGTGAGATACGACAGGAGTCATATCTAATCACCAAATACAAAAAAGCCCGACAGGATGTCGGGCTTTTTTTATGCTTATTAAAAAATGATATTTACACTCACCTATAGCGGGGTATGCGCCTGTTCTTGCTTTTTATGGCGAATCCAACGCACCACCCAAATAACCGCAATCAGTACCACTATTGCAACAAGCGCAGGCACCAGCATAGCTGAAACTGAAAGTAAGATTGCTCCAATCCACTCCCCTGTCGCCACAATAAAGTTCCCTAAACCACCCGTGGTCGCAGTTGAAACACTACGTGCAGCAACGGTACTCATTTGCACCACACCTGCCGTACCACCACCGACAATAATGGCTGCTGCCCAACTGGCAAACTGAGACATTTCTCCACTGCTAACCGCCATTGTCGCTAACGTACCCGCGATCATGGCCGCAGGGGTTGCGACTGTGTCTAAGGCATTATCGACCCACGGGATATAGTAAGCTGCAACTTCACATACCGTTGCCACACCTAAAGCCAAACACACCGATGGCAGAGCTAACCACTCAAAGCCTTTTGATGGCTCAAACCAGCCCATCATGGTGGCGATGCTCATGACCAATAGCGGTACAAACACGCGAAAACCGCAGGCAGCGCTCAGGCCCACACCAATACATAAACCCAATATCGTTTCCATAACGGTTTCCTTCTTCATGCCCATCACGGGTCTTGTTATGTAAGTCTTATTTTTAAATTAACAAAAAGCCCCATCGGGTGACAGGGCTTTTTGTTAAATGCGAACGCAAATATTATTTCATTCTTAACGTTTAAATTGCGTGCAGTAGCATTTTGTGCAAGGTGGTAAAGGGTCGGTATTAATTTCTAAAAACACTCTATGTCCGCACTGAGCACAGAAATAGAAGCCTGTTCCGGGTTTTTCGCCAGCTGTTACCATGATTACATTCCTATAATCGTATATATATTAAACAGGAATATAACCCAGTTAGAGTGAATGTCAATTGTCCATTTCGCCCGATGATGATGGCATAAATGCAAAAAATGTTATTTGTACGATTTATCTTACACAGATTTAGGGATTTAGCGGATTGGCTACCCTCTGCTTTTTTTCTAATATGAACTCATACAGGAACAGGATGTTCCGGAACATAAAACAACAATAATAGGTTCATGCATCAGGATCGTGAGATACGACAGGAGTCATATCTAGCAACCAAATACGAAAAAGCCCGACAGGATGTCGGGCTTTTTTATGTAATAACTTATGTATTCGCTGAATCTATAAGACCAATTTTCTTTAGCATCATTTTACCAAGTGGTGTGACAAATCTATAAGAAACCTCAGGTACTCCCTGATGATTAAATTTCGGTAAACCAGTATTCTTATCAATTCGATAATTTGATCGAATAAGTCCTAATCTCTCTAAATGTGATTTATAGCTCTCCTGAATATCCTTTTTCTCTAATATATTTTCATCTGCACCTATATAAGTTGCTATTGGTTCTATAACATTTTGATGTTGTTGACGAAATTCTTCATCACCATCAAAGGTGGGATGTAAAAAAAAGCGCAGCCAAATCACTTCTTGATCGTTAAGCTCACCTAATAATTTTAAAATATACTTACTATCTGCATAATTTTTTTCTTCATCTGATATACCATTTGCTACTACGTTTGCAATATATTCTCTTCTTTCGTTAGAGAGTGATCTCGATGCCTGAACAAATCCCTCTTCAATCAGATCTATAGCCAATTCATTCTGTTTAGCAATTTCTAATAAATCAGAATTAATTTTCTGAACCTTTGTATCCAATATTTTTATATATTTTACTAATCTATCCATTCGTTGATCAGGAATAATAGCTCCTACAACCTCTGAAAGGATCGAACCAAATCCTGGTATCAAACCTGCAATAGCCTTATAAGTTGCAACTCTATGATCTAAAAAACTTGCATTTAAATTATTATCTTTTTCTGTCATGTTCATCCCTCAATATACCCACTTCTAATTATTTATGCCTTTTAAGGTTTACTAGTTCCCATAAAAAACCCCATCATCAAGATAGGGCTTTTTAGAATAAATTTCAATCAATTACAGACTAAATGTTAAGCCACCTGACCTTCTAAAAAGTCTTGTGCAAAACGCTGTAATACACCGCCCGCTTCATATACAGAAACTTCTTCTTCTGTATCTAAACGGCAAGTCACAGGCACTTCAAGAATCTCTTCTTTACCATCCGCAGTGGCACGTTCAATCACTAAAGTTAAAGTCGAACGCGGCGCAATATTACCAATCACGCTATAAAGCTCTGTACCATCTAGTTTTAAAGTCTTGCGGTTTACACCCGGTTTAAACTCAAGCGGTAACACGCCCATACCCACTAAGTTGGTACGATGAATACGCTCAAAACCTTCTGCCACAATCGCTTCTACACCTGCAAGGCGTACACCTTTTGCAGCCCAGTCACGGCTTGAACCCTGACCGTAGTCAGCACCCGCAATAATAATTAACGGTTGCTTACGGTTCATGTAGGTTTCAATCGCTTCCCACATACGCATCACTTCGCCTTCTGGCTCTACACGCGCTTTTGAACCTTGCTTAATGGTACCATCTGAACGGCGAACCATTTCGTTATAGAGTTTCGGGTTGGCAAATGTTGCACGTTGTGCAGTCAAATGGTCACCACGGTGGGTTGCGTATGAGTTGAAGTCTTCTTCTGGTACGCCCATTTTGTGAAGATATTCACCCGCAGCCGAGTCCATCAAAATCGCATTTGAAGGCGATAAGTGGTCGGTAGTGATGTTATCACCCAAAATCGCAAGCGGACGCATATTCGCCAAAGTACGTGGTGCAGCCAACGCCCCTTCCCAATATGGTGGACGGCGGATGTAAGTACTTTGCGGACGCCAATCGTAAAGTGGGCTCTTCGCTTGTTCAACTTCGCCCAAGTCAAACATTGGAATGTAGACTTTACGGAACTGTTCAGGCTTCACGGCTTGCTTAACCAACGCATCAATTTCAGCGTCAGATGGCCAGATGTCTTTGAGGTAAATCGGGTTACCTTCTTTGTCATAACCTAACGCATCTTTTTCGATGTCAAAACGGATCGTACCTGCAATTGCATATGCCACAACAAGCGGTGGAGATGCCAAGAATGCTTGTTTTGCATAAGGATGGATACGGCCATCGAAGTTACGGTTACCAGAGAGTACTGCGGTTGCGTACAAGTCACGGTCAATAATTTCTTGCTGAATGGCTGGATCTAATGCACCCGACATACCGTTACACGTCGTACAAGCGTAAGCCACAATACCAAAACCAAGTTTCTCTAAGTCTTTTAGAACACCTGCTTCTTCAAGGTAAAGTGCAGCCGCTTTTGAACCCGGTGCAAATGATGATTTCACCCAAGGTTTACGAACCAAACCAAGTTCATTTGCCTTACGTGCCAGCAAACCTGCTGCCACGGTGTTACGTGGGTTAGAGGTATTAGTACATGAAGTAATTGCAGCAATAATGATTGCGCCATCTGGCATTAAGCCATCAGAACGGTTTTCAACAACTCCCGCAATACCTTTTTCTTTTAAGTCCGCAGTTGAAACACGTGCATGTGGATTTGATGGACCAGCAATGTTACGTGTGACTGTTGACAGATCAAAACGTAGTACACGTGGGTACTCTGCTTTGGTCATTTCAGATGCCCAAAGGCCAATTTCTTTTGCGTACTGTTCAACCAATGCCACTTGAGCATCTTCACGGCCTGTTAGGCGTAAGTAGTCGATTGTGTTTTGGTCGATGTAGAACATCGCAGCCGTAGCGCCATATTCTGGTGTCATGTTCGAAATGGTTGCACGGTCGCCCACAGACATACTGTCAGCACCTTCACCAAAGAACTCAAGGTAAGCACCAACCACACGCTCTTTACGCAAGAATTCAGTTAGAGCAAGTACGATATCTGTTGCAGTAATGCCTGCCTGACGCTGACCAACCAACTCAACACCAATAATATCTGGCAGACGCATCCAAGATGCACGGCCCAACATTACGTTTTCAGCTTCTAAACCACCTACACCCACAGAAATTACGCCCAAAGCATCTGTATGTGGTGTATGTGAGTCTGTACCGACACATGTGTCTGGGAATGCTACGCCATCACGCGCCTGAATCACCGGAGACATTTTCTCTAGGTTAATCTGGTGCATAATACCGTTCCCCGCAGGGATCACATCGACATTTTTAAATGCTGTTTTGGTCCACTCAATAAAGTGGAAACGGTCTTCGTTACGGCGGTCTTCAACAGCACGGTTTTTTGCAAAAGCGTCTGGGTCAGCACCACCGTATTCCACTGCTAAAGAGTGGTCGACAATGAGCTGTGTTGGTACAACTGGATTAACTTTAGATGGGTCACCGCCCTTCTCAGCAATCGCGTCACGCAAACCTGCAAGGTCAACCAATGCAGTTTGACCCAAAATGTCATGACAGACTACGCGTGCAGGATACCAAGGAAAGTCCAAGTCCTGACGGCGTTCAATCAACTGCGTTAAATAAGCAGTTAAGTTCTCGGCATCGGCACGGCGTACCAATTGCTCAGCGAGTACTTTAGAGGTGTAAGGCAGTTTTTCGTATGCGCCTGGCTGAATATCTTCAACGGCTTGACGCACATCGTAGTATTCAAGCTGGGTACCTGCCAGCGGTTTACGGTATTTTGTGTTCATTAACCACGCTCCGCCAATGGTTTAAATTCGAGGTTTTCAGGGCCCGTATAGTTCGCGCTTGGACGAATGATTTTGCCGTCTTGACGTTGTTCAATCACGTGTGCTGACCAACCTGCTGTACGCGCAATTACGAATAACGGTGTGAACATTGCAGTTGGAACACCCATTAAGTGATAGCTCACCGCACTGAACCAGTCGAGGTTCGGGAACATGTTTTTCACTTCTTTCATCACTGCTTCTAAACGCTCAGCGATGAGGTACATTTTGGTGTTCTCTTGCGCTTCTGCTAAGTCATGCGCCACTTTCTTGATCACTTCGTTACGTGGGTCAGAAACTGTATATACAGGGTGACCAAATCCGATTACGACTTCTTTGTTTTCAACACGTTTACGGATGTCAGCTTCTGCTTCGTCTGGATTGTCGTAACGTTGTTGAATCACGAATGCAACTTCGTTTGCACCACCGTGCTTAGGTCCGCGAAGTGCACCAATACCGCCTGTAATTGCCGAGTACATGTCAGAACCTGTACCTGCAACCACGCGTGACGTAAATGTAGATGCGTTGAACTCATGCTCAGCATACAAAATAAGTGATGTATGCATCGCTTGAATCCACTCTTCACATGGTTTTTCGCCATGAAGTAAATGTAAGAAATGCGCTGCAATTGAGTCGTCATCTGTTTCAACTTCAATGCGACGACCGTTGTTGCTGAAGTGATACCAATAAAGCAGCATTGAACCTAAGCTTGCCATTAATTTGTCAGCAATGTCTTTTGCGCCAGCTTCATTGTGGTCTTCATGTTCTGGCGTTAAACAACCTAGAACTGAAACACCAGTACGCATCACATCCATTGGGTGTGCAGACGGTGGTAATTGTTCAAGTGCAGTTTTAAGTGCTGCCGGTAAACCACGAAGTGCTTTTAATTTTGCTTTATATGCTTTGAGTTCAGCTTTGTTTGGTAATTTGCCATGTACGAGCAAGTGAGCAACTTCTTCAAACTCGCTACCTGCCGCAAGGTCAAGAATGTCATAGCCACGATAGTGCAAGTCGTTACCACTACGTCCTACGGTACAAAGTGCTGTGTTGCCTGCAACTTGTCCGCTAAGTGCAACTGATTTTTTTGGTTTGAAGCCTGTTGTTGTTTCATTTGAGCTCATAAGATTGTCCTTTCCTATCTGAATTTATTTATTAAGCACGACGGAGTCGCACCGTTTTCACTTCTTATTTCGGGATTAACCTTCGGTTCGACCTACTTTTCTTTCGGGAAAAGTAGGCAAAACCATTGTCATCTGCAAAACTCATCCACAACCATCAAATATCCTATCTATCGCAGAACCAATTTTAAAAAATGTAGTCCTGTCTCAAACAGTTGCAGATGACGCCTCCGAGTATCAGATTCCAATTAATCAACTTTTTAATTTATTACTTCTTTTTAGCAAATGCGTTGTCTAAGTAGTCTTCAAACGCGTAGTAGTTAATGCGTTCATATAACTCTTTACGCGTTTGCATAATATCAACCACATTCTTTTGCGTGCCTTCTTTACGCAAGGTTTCATACACAGTTTCGGCTGCCTTGTTCATGGCACGGAAAGCAGAAAGCGGATAAAGCGCAAGGCTTACATCAGCAGATGCCAACTCTTCAGTGGTAAACAGTGGTGTAGAGCCAAACTCGGTAATGTTTGCCAAAATTGGTACGCCTGTCTTCTGAGCAAATTGCTTGTACATATCAAGCTCGGTAATTGCTTCAGGGAACAACATGTCTGCACCTGCCTCAATGTAGGCACCCGCACGGTCAATTGCCGCTTGTAAGCCTTCAACCGCTAACGCATCAGTACGCGCCATAATCACAAAGCTGTCATCACCACGCGCATCAACCGCAGCTTTAATACGGTCAACCATTTCTTCTTGAGTCACAATGGCTTTGTTCGGACGGTGACCACAACGTTTTGCACCCACTTGGTCTTCAATATGCATTGCCGCAGCACCAAACTTGATCAGTGATTTTGTAGTACGGGCAATATTAAATGCAGAAGCACCAAAGCCTGTGTCAGCATCGACTAATAATGGAAGATCACATACATCAGTAATACGGCGTACGTCGGTCAACACATCATCAAGGTTACTGATTCCCAAATCAGGTAAGCCTAAAGAACCAGCTGCTACACCACCACCTGATAAGTAAATCGCTTTATAACCTGCACGTTTTGCCAAAAGTGCATGATTGGCATTGATGGTTCCAACCACTTGTAATGGCTTTTCTTGGGCTACGGCATCGCGAAATAGCTGACCTGCGGATTGTTTAGCCATTGTTATGTTCTCCTTGTGCTTGTAGCAGTGTTTGCTCAATAATTTTGTAAGAAGCATTGATATGTCGATGCATGAGCAGCTCGGCAAGTTCACCATCGCCTTCTGCAATTGCATCTAAAATACGGATATGTTCGTCCCAAGCTTTGCTCGGTCGATCGGGTGTGTTTGAAAACTGAATTCGGTACATACGGATGAGGTGATAAAGCTCATCACATAGCATTTTTTCTAGGGTTTTATTGCCACTACTTTTGATAATGCAGTAGTGAAAATCGTCCTGCCCTTCTTGCAAGTAATATCCTTTACCTGCTTTAAAGTTTTCATCTTCAGCATGCATACGCAATACATCACGTAATGCCAAAATTTGCTTTTTATCAATATGCTGTGCAGCAAGTTTGCAAGCCAAACCCTCTAAAGAAGCCCGAATTTGGTAAAGCTCTTTAAACTGTTGCAGTGAGAGTGAAACCACGCGCGCGCCCACATGTGCGGTACGCTCAACCAGTCGTTGACCTTCAAGGCGATGAATTGCTTCACGCAAAGGCCCACGGCTAATACCGTAAGTGCGCGCCAGTTCAGGCTCAGAAATTTTGCTACCTGCCGGAATTTGACCCAAAACAATCGCCGTCTGTATTTGCTTAAATACATGCTCGGTCAGTGTTCTTCCCTGACTTTGTAGTGGCTCTGGTGCGAAGGTCAAATCTTGCATATTGTCGACAATTTTTAATCAATTATGAGTTTTATAGCGGGATGAATGAAAAAAATCAAGGTGATTGTTGACACTTTTCAGAACGCATCAGGTCAATTTTTATCGTTCGGCCTGTTACCTCACCTTATATTTAAACTATTAAACCACTTAAAAATTAGTCTTTATAAAACAGATATTTAATATTATTTTACCTATGAATTTATGATACTTTTTTAGTTGCTTTTCGACCTCTAATCTTTTGTTTCAAACTTTAGTCTACAACCAATGTATTACAGCAAGATTGTAGACAATCTGCTTGAATGAAAGCATGAGTTAGAAATTAGTTTCTATTTACCGTAATTTCTTTTAAATCTTTTTATCATTTTCATCCAGAAAATATCGATATTAGTGAAATTATCAGGTGCTTCACGGTAGCTTTATTGATACATTATTGAGCATCGACATAGTTGTGGCGTATTTTTCGAGACAGAAAAAACCCAGCACTATGCATATTGTTGAATGAAAGGACTTTTTTGATGTTTCAACATATCCCCCCATACGCAGGCGATCCAATTCTCTCTTTAATGGAACAGTTCAATGCTGATACTCGTTCTGAAAAAGTAAACTTGAGTATTGGTCTTTATTATAACGAAGACAGTATTGTTCCTCAGTTAGAGACGATTATTGAGGCGCAAAAGCGTATTGAGCCTAAGAACGGTAAAACCAAACTTTATTTGCCAATGGAAGGCTTCAAACCTTACCGTGAAGCAATTCAAGCACTTTTATTTGGTGCAAACAGCCCAGCAGTTAAAGCTGGCCGTGCTGTAACCATCCAAACACTTGGTGGTTCAGGTGCATTGAAAGTTGGTGCGGATTTCTTGAAAACTTATTTCCCAAATTCAGACGTTTGGGTGAGCCAACCAACTTGGGATAACCACGTTGCGATTTTCAATGGCGCTGGCATTAAGACTCATTTCTACCCATATTTCGATGCAGAAACGCGTGGTGTAGATTTTGACGGTATGCTTTCTACACTTAAAACTTTGCCTGAGCAAAGCATTGTGTTGTTGCACCCATGCTGCCATAACCCAACGGGTGCTGACTTAAACCCAGCGCAATGGGACCAAGTAATTGCAGTATTAAAAGATCGTAACCTTATTCCATTCCTAGACATCGCTTACCAAGGTTTTGGTGACGGTATGGAAGAAGATGCGTATGCAATCCGTGCTTTAGACCAAGCGGGTCTAAACTTCATTGTGAGCAACTCGTTCTCTAAAATCTTCTCTTTATATGGCGAGCGCGTTGGCGGCTTAACTTTCGTTTGTGATGATGCAGAAGCTGCTCAGTGCACATTCGGTCAGTTAAAAGCGACTGTACGCCGTATTTACTCTAGCCCTCCTACAACAGGTGCTTGGTTAGTTGATGAAGTGTTAAATGACGCTGAACTTAACCAACAATGGCAAGGTGAAGTGAAAGAGATGCGTGAGCGTATTATCAAAATGCGTAGCATCTTGAAAGACGAACTCACTAAAGCATTACCAGACCGTGACTTTAGCTACCTTGTAAACCAAAAAGGTATGTTCAGCTACACAGGTCTAACTGCTGAGCAAGTTGATATCTTGCGTGAAGAATATGCAATCTACTTAGTACGTAGTGGCCGTATTTGTGTAGCAGGTTTAAACATGAACAATGTTTACACTGTTGCTAAAGCGATGGCTGAAGTGCTTGCTAAATCTGTAGAAGCTGCATAAATCATCTATTAAAAAAGGCGCTTCGGCGCCTTTTTTTATGTCTCGATATTACGATTTAGCCTTGCCCCAATATTTCAGTTTTGAGGTATGTCCAATCCCCACATTAAAGCTATTGGTTGGGTCGAGTTTTTGATAAAAGTTGGCTAATGCAGGTTTGGCAATGTAAAGGTGCCCAACATTATGCTCTGCCGGATATTCAGCACGGCGCGCATCGAGTAATTTCCACATTTGGTGTTCCATTTCTAACGGGTCATTGCCCTTTTTAAGAATATAGTCCTGATGGAACACATGACAAAAGAAATGCCCATAATAGAGTTTATGGATGATTTTCTTTTCCATCTCGGCTGGTAGTTGCTCTACCCATTCGCGGTCATTACGACGTAGCGCAATATCAAGCGCTACAATATCTTCAACTTCACTACGGTGCGTATCACGATAACGAATTGCCGCCCCTGCAATCGCAAAACGGTGTAAGAACGCCTTTCGCCCCTCTTCTTCGCTACATACGAAATAGTTGCCTGACTGATGCACAGTAAAATATTCTTTTAAAAACTGCTCTGTCTGTGCTTTCGAATTATTTTCGACACGTAAAACCAAATGGTGCTCATAACGGTCTCGATACTCGGTCATACGCTTAGGCAAATGACTCGGTAAAAAGAAGGTAATCGCCTGTAAAATCTGGTCTGTTAAGCCTTTAATTTTAAATTTTTCTAAAAAGCCATCAACTTTGTCTTTCATCGCGAAAGCTTTTGGAACATTGGCTGTACCAAACTTTTCAATAAATAAGAAAGTGTCTTTTCCGTACTTTTCACCAATCAAGTAAGCGTCACGGTGAATATATTCGCCTGCAATCGGTAGGCTTGGCAGAGAGGTCAGTAAGTAACGACGAATGGCCGTTAAATCATCAGCATCATTACTACCAATATAAAAAACACTGCTCTCTACTTTTTCATAGGTATCAAGGCGTACAGCAAACACACAGACTTTACCTGCCGAACCTGATGCTTCAAACAATCGTGACGGGTCTGCATTAAAACGAGCAGGCGTATCTTCATCGACCTGAGTCACGTCGTGCGCATAGCGATGATCTGATGCCTGCTTTTCACTATCATCTAAAATATCTACGGCTTGGTATTGCTGCTTCTCTAAACGAGTCAAAATTTCTTCGGGTGTCGAGCCTAAATTTACGCCTAAATGGTTCACCAGTTCTAATTGACCAGCAGAGTTCACGTGAGCATATAACGCCAGTTCGGTATACGCGGGACCACGGCGTACCAAGGCACCACCAGAGTTATTACATACACCACCGAGTACCGAAGCACCAATACAAGATGAACCAATCACCGAATGTGGTTCACGATTATAGCCTTTTAAAATTTGCTCTAAATTATCTAAGGTCGCACCCGGTAAGCAGATCACTTGCTTGCCATCATGGATGACTTGAATACCCTTTAATCGGCGTGTACTCATGACCAAAACAGGACGGTCATAATCATCACCATACGGAGTTGAACCACCGGTGAGTCCTGTATTTGCTGCCTGCATAATCACAATACAGTCCGCCTCAATTGCAGCCTGCAACACTTGCCATTGCTCTAGCAATGTGCCCGGCACCACCACAGCCAGCACTTTCCCCTCACCAAAACGGCGACCTTGGCGGTACTGACGCGTACTTTGGTCATCGGTCAAAACATAAGAACGCCCTACAATATTTTGTAAGCGTTCGATCACTGCTTGAGGAGAAAATGTTTGCATGATGGTTTCCTTTTGGTCATCCATTTATCAAATTAGACCAACACGACGGGATCTTACCGTTTGTAATTTATAATTTAATTAGCTCATTCTCTAATGTGAATCAGCCCTATATTTACTATCGTGGTGGCGGCATGGATGCCGCCGTTTCGATGCGGTAGCAAGGACGTACCGTCATCGAGACAAAGGTTTTTGGTTACTTTTGACCTTTCAAAAGTGACAAATGCCTATATGTAAAACATTAGCAAATCACCAAACTTTGAGGCTGTGCTTACTGCTTCACTTACTATGTCTTAAAAACCTTGCTTCATCGCCTGTACTAAACAATCCGCATTAATATCCGAAATCGACTTAGCACCCGTGAGCGTCATCGCAACACGCATTTCCTTATCAATTAAATCAAGTAAGTTCGACACACCTTGTCCACCTGCTGCTGCCAAGGCATAAACAAACGCACGGCCAAGTAAAACCGTATCCGCACCGAGCGCCAACATACGCACCACATCTAAACCATTACGAATGCCTGAGTCAGCCAAAATCGCTAAGTCACCTTTCACCGCATCGGCAATTGCAGGCAATGCACGAGCAGATGACATCACGCCATCTAACTGACGACCGCCGTGATTCGACACTACAATCCCATCTGCACCAAAACGCACAGCATCTTTGGCATCTTCAGGATCTAAAATACCTTTAATCACCATTGGGCCATCCCAAAACTCACGAATCCACTCAAGGTCCTTCCATGAAATGGATGGGTCAAAGTTCGAGCCTAACCAGCCAATATAGTCTTCAAGCCCAGTCGGCTTACCTAAATATTTAGAGATATTTCCCAAGTCGTGCGGACGACCCATTAAACCCACATTCCATGACCAATGCGGATGAAACACTGACTGCATATAACGACGCATCGCAGCATTTGGCCCACTCATACCCGAATGGGCATCACGATAACGTGCACCCGGCACAGGCATATCTACGGTAAACACCAGTGTTGAACAACCTGCCGCTTTTGCACGTTCCAAAGCATTACGCATAAAACCGCGGTCACGTAACACATAAAGCTGGAACCACATCGGACGGTTAATTGCAGGTGCAACTTCCTCAATCGGGCAAACAGAAACCGTTGAAAGCGTAAATGGAATACCTTTTTTATCGGCTGCCATTGCGGCTTGCACTTCACCACGGCGTGCATACATACCTGTTAAACCTACAGGCGCCAAGGCAACTGGCATCGACAGCGTTTCATTAAACAGTTTTGTCTCTAAACTTAACGCTGACATGTCATTCAGCACACGTTGACGCAATGCAATTTCTGACAAATCTTGTACGTTACGCTTTAAGGTATATTCCGAATACGCTCCACCATCAATGTAATGAAATAAAAATGGGGGTAAGCGACGTTGTGCCGCAGCACGATAATCATTGCCAGAAGAAATAATCATTTTGAATCAACTCTATTTAAACGGTTTGCACGTTTCTGGCGAGCTTCATCTTCATCCAGAGAACGCACATGATTAATCACAAATTCAATATGACCGCAGACAGCTTGGCGTGCGGCCTCGGGATCTTTACGATCAATAGCATCCATCACCTGAAAATGCTGCTCGCTCAGCAAGTCACCATTTACGGGGTCGTTATAAACTTTTTTACGCCCTAACAAGACGTTGTATTGCAGCAAATCAAACAAGCTGCGCATCATTTGAATCAGCACCACATTGTGAGATGCTTCAGCAATCGCTAAGTGGAATTCAGCATCGGCCACCGCCGCCTGTGCTGAGTCACCTGCATTTTGGTGGCGGCTAATTTCATTAAAATAATGATGAATTTTGGCGCGATCTTCTGGGGTCGAACGTAACGCGGCATACCATGCCGTCCCCCCTTCAAGCACCAAACGCGCCTCTTGCACATCAAAACGGTATAAAGGATCTTCTTCAATCAGGTTGCTGATTGGGTTCACAATCAGTTGCTGTGGCCATTGTTCAGGTAATTGCTGAATATAAGTTCCATCGCCACGGCGACTAATCAGTACACCTTGACTATTGAGCTGTTGAATTGCTTCACGTAAGGATGGACGAGAAACTCCTAAGCTAGTTGCAAGCTGGCGCTCGGCAGGCAAACGATCACCTTTTTTCATGTGACGCTCTTCAATTAATGCCTGCAATTTCATGACCACTTGATCGGAGATTCTCATCGCGTTTCCTTCACTGGAGTTATGGAATCATCCACGGAACCAGATAAGCCTGAACCGTAATAATGATGCCAACAAAGACAGTGAATATGATGCTATGTTTTACCGTGAAACGGAACAAGTCAGACTCTTTTCCAACTAAGCCTACTGCGGCACACGCAATCGCAATCGACTGTGGCGAAATCATTTTACCTGTCACACCACCGCTGGTATTCGCAGCCACCAACAATACTTCTGGAATACCAATCTGCTGAGCTGTAGTCGCCTGTAATGCCGAGAACAAAGCATTTGAAGAAGTGTCTGAACCTGTAAGGAACACACCAAGCCAACCCAAAAATGGCGAGAAGAAAGTAAACGCATGACCCGTATGCGATAGAGCCAGAGCCAAAGTTGCAGATAAACCTGAATAGTTCGCAATAAAAGCAAACGCCAACACCATACCAATCGAGTAAATCGGTGTTTTTAACTCATTGAGCGTTTCACCGAAGGTTGTTACTGCCTCACTTGCTTTCATTTTTAAGAAAATAACTGTGATGATCGCAGCAATAAAAATTGCAGTACCTGTTGCAGAGAACCAGTCAAACTTATAAATCGCTTCGTATGGTTTCATCTCGGACACAATCGGTGGCATTTTCTCGACCAATTTATGTAAATACGGCACTTCAAGTTTAAAAATCCAGTGTTCAAGAGCACCATCTTTTGCAAATAATGCTTTAAATGGCTTAACGCTCCAGATCGTGACCATTACCGTTAAAATAGCAAATGGAGACCATGCCTTTGCAATTTTCCCAATGCTATAACGTTGAACTGTTGTAGGTTGCTGAGTCAAAGTCTGACCTGCTTCAGGTTCAAAACGGAAAATATGTTTTGGTTTCCAAACACGGAATAACAACGTCAGGCTGACCAATGAAGCAATTGCTGCGGTAATGTCTGGTAACTCAGGGCCAATAAAGTTAGAGGTGAGATACTGAGCAATCGCAAAAGCACCACCACCGACCAATA
Organism: Acinetobacter sp. OYA S30; assembly: GCF_033599315.1. Taxonomy (NCBI): domain Bacteria; kingdom Pseudomonadati; phylum Pseudomonadota; class Gammaproteobacteria; order Moraxellales; family Moraxellaceae; genus Acinetobacter; species Acinetobacter sp. OYA S30. Next base: position 66,492 of record NZ_JAWVAV010000017.1, on the reverse strand, counting down.
CCGCAGGCCAAGTTTCCTTAACACCACGCCAGCCATCCATAATCGCCATAATCCAGAACAGCACAATAATGGTTAAAAATGGCAACTGACGACCCACCATCTGGCTAATTTCCATAGTGTCTACGCCTGACACCTGCCCTGCCACAATAATTGGAATACCCATTGCACCAAATGCAACTGGTGCTGTATTTACAATTAAACATAAACCAGCAGCGTAAAGTGGCTTAAACCCTAAACCGACAAGTAGTGCAGCGGTAATTGCGACAGGAGCACCAAAGCCCGCAGCTCCTTCAAGGAAAGTACCAAATGCAAAACCAACGAGTAACATTTGCAGACGTTGGTCTTCGGTAATAGATAGAATGCTTGAGCGAATAACCTCAAACTGGCCTGTTTTTACCGAAATCTTGTATAGAAAAACTGCCCCGATAATGATCCATGAAATTGGCCATAGACCGTAGAAGAAACCGTAAATGATTGACGCAAAGGCCATTTGACCAGGCATTTGATAGAAAAATAGCGCAATCAGTAATGCAATAATAACTGTGCCCGTACCCGCGATACTGCCTTTTAAACGAAAAACAGCCAAGGCCAAAAAGAAGAAAATAATCGGGATTAATGCAACCGCACTAGACAGCCAAATATTATTTAAAGGGTCATAAAGTTGTTGCCACATATTGAGCATTGTCATCTCCTTGAAATGCCGGGGCGAATTTTTGTACCTTAAAATTTCAACATTCAACACAAATTGGTATGACCAATTAAAATTTAAGTGCAAATGTTTTCCTTAAACCACAATGTGCATCATAAACACAGTTATTGGTAAGATCAATGATTAAATAATTATAATAATTGGTATGACCAATAGTGCTAAGTAAAATCAAGCTATTTCTAATTTATAAATTTATTTATTCGACTAAAGTCGCAAAAAAGCTTTCTTATAAACTTAAATATGACCTAAAGAAATGAAGTGCAAAATTTGAATATAAAACAATAAACATAACCATTTATTGGTAAATGTATAATAATGCCCAAAACTTAAATCATTTGTATTGAACTGAATAATGACTACTTTAACCTGTTTTAAAGCTTATGATATCCGAGGCAAACTCGGCACCGAATTGAATGAAGAAATCGCCTATAAAATTGGCCGCGCTTACGGACAAATCTATAAACCAAAGACGGTGGTTGTAGGTTGTGATATTCGTCTAAGTAGTGAGGCTTTAAAACAAGCGACCATCCGCGGTTTAAATGATGCGGGTGTGAATGTGCTTGATTTAGGCATGACGGGTACTGAAGAAGTTTACTTTGCCGCTTTTCATTTAGACGTACAAGGTGGAATAGAAGTAACTGCGAGTCATAACCCAATGGACTATAACGGTATGAAATTGGTTCGAGAAAATGCTCGTCCAATTAGTGCCGATACTGGTTTAAAAGAAATTCAGGCTTTAGCAGAAAACAATAACTTTGAAGAAGTTAGTCAAAAAGGTACAACGCAAAGCTATAACATTTTGCCTGAGTTCGTTGACCATCTACTGACTTATATTGAACCTGCAAAAATCCGTCCATTAAAGTTAGTGGTAAACGCAGGTAATGGTGCAGCTGGTCACGTAATTGATGCTATTGAAGAAAAATTTAAAGCGCTTAACGTACCTGTTGAATTTATTAAAATTCATCATGAAGCAGATGGTACTTTCCCAAATGGCATCCCTAACCCAATTTTAATTGAAAACCGTGACAGCACCCGAAATGCTGTTCTTGAGCATAAAGCAGATATGGGTATTGCATGGGACGGCGACTTTGACCGCTGTTTCTTGTTCGATGAAAAAGGTCAGTTTATTGAAGGCTATTATATTGTCGGTCTATTGGCTCAAGCTTTCTTGATTAAACAGTCAGGCGAAAAAATTGTGCATGACCCACGTTTAGTTTGGAACACATTTGATATCGTAGATGAATATAAAGGTGTTGCTGTACAGTCAAAATCTGGTCATGCGTTCATTAAAGACGTTATGCGTGCACACAATGCCGTATACGGTGGTGAAATGAGTGCCCACCACTATTTCCGTGATTTTGCTTACTGTGACAGTGGTATGATTCCTTGGTTACTCACCATTGCTCTACTCTCTGAAACAGGACAATCTCTCTCAACACTCGTTGAAAATATGATTGCCAAGTTCCCTTGTAGTGGTGAAATCAACTTTAAAGTAGCCGATACGCAAACTACGATTCAAAAGATTTTCGACTTCTATGCCGATCAAAATCCACAAATTGACCGTACCGATGGGGTAAGCCTCGACTTTGGCACATGGCGTTTTAACGTACGCGCCTCAAACACTGAACCTTTGCTACGCCTCAACATTGAAAGCCGTGCAGACCGTCAAGCTCAGCCAATGCAGTATTATATAGATGAGTTGACGGGTTTAATTCAGAACTAATTAAAAATAAAAAAGGAGCAAATCGCTCCTTTTTTATCCGAATCTAATTGTAGCCATTAGGATTCTGCTTTTGCCAATTCCAGCTATCCTTAAGCATATCTTCTAAGCCATATTGAGGTTTCCAACCCAACTCAGCAACTGCGCGAGCATTGTCCGCAAAAGAAGTCGCAACATCCCCTGCTCTACGTGGAGCGAACTCAAAAGCAACAGGTACACCATTCACTTGTTCAAAGGTATTTTTGACTTGTAAAACAGATGAACCATTACCTGTACCAATATTCCATGCACGGCAACCTTGCGCCTGTAAGCGGTTATTTAAAGCGCATAAATGTGCATTCGCCAAGTCAACAACATGGATATAATCTCGCACACCTGTACCATCTATTGTATCGTAATCATTACCATAAATAGATAGTTTCTCACGGCGGCCCACAGCAACTTGAGTCACATAAGGCATTAAATTATTTGGAATACCTTGCGGGTCTTCACCAATACGCCCACTCTTATGTGCACCTACTGGGTTAAAATAACGTAGTAAGGCAATAGACCATTTAGAGTCAGCTACTGAAAGTTTTTGTAATAATTGCTCAACAATTAGTTTTGTATATCCATAGTTATTACTTGGCATACCTGTTGGCATTTCTTCATTTAAAGGAGAGGTATTTGCTTCATCATATACTGTCGCAGAAGAGCTAAATACAAGTGTATAGACACCTGCCTTTTCCATCGATTTAACCAGTTGAATACTGCCCGCAATATTATTATCAAAATAAATAAGCGGTTTTTCCTGGCTTTCACCTACTGCTTTTAAACCTGCAAAATGAATAACCGCATCAATTGCGTGCTCTTGAAACACTTGGTCAAGCTCACCAGAATTCCGAATATCGCCCTCCACAAAAGTTAAACTTTTTTGTGTGATCTCTTGAACTCTATTTAAAGATTCTTTTGAGCTATTTGAAAGGTTATCAAATACAATAACTTCATGGCCTGCTTCTAAAAGCTCTACACAAGTGTGTGAACCAATATAACCTGCACCACCTGTAACTAAAATTTTAGCCATCGACTTTTCCTAATAAAATTTTAATCAAACCACGTGTTGAAGCATCAAGTGCTGAAAGATCATTTTGAGCACCATTTAAAATTGGAAGTAACTGATCAGCAATCTGCTTACCTTTTTCAACACCCCATTGATCAAACGGATTAATATTCCAAATTACCGACTGAACAAATACCTTATGTTCATATAAAGCAATTAACATCCCTAAACTATATGGATTTAGTTCTTTTAAAAGTAATGTCGAACTCGGCTGATTACCTTCATATTGTTTATAAATAGGTAAATTCTTTAATTCAGCTGCATCTAAAGCTTCATTGCCAAAAGCCAATAAACGTGATTGTGCCAAACAATTTGATAATGCAAGGTGATGCTGCTCAATCAATGCCTCAGCATTCTCTACATAGGTAAAGTGATCTGCATTATAACGTTGAACCGGTGCAATAAAGTCACAGCTTACTGCCTGTGTTCCTTGATGTAAGAGCTGGTAAAATGCATGTTGTGCATTTGGACCAACCTCGCCCCATACAATCGGACAAGTATCTAATTCAACTTTTTGGCCATCACGTTGTACCGACTTACCATTAGACTCCATTTCAAGCTGCTGCAAATAAGCAGCAAAATACTTTAATCTTCCGTCATAAGGTAATACTGCATGGGTCTGAATATTTAAAAAATTATTATTCCAGATACCGAGTAATGCCATGAGAACCGGTATATTTCGCTCAAAGCTTGTATTTTGAAAGTGTTCATCGACAGCATGTGCACCAGCTAAAAGCTGCTGAAAACCATCTATACCAATCGTTAGGGCTATAGGAAAACCAATACAAGACCAAAGAGAATAACGCCCCCCTACCCAGTCCCAAAGTAGCAACTGATTATCAGGAGCAATACCCCACTCAGTCATTTTTTCAGCTTTTGTAGATACACCGATGAAGTGACTTTTTACAACGCGGTCATGCTTTCCTAAAGCTTTTTCAAGCCACTGACGAACTGTTTGTGCATTTGATAAGGTATCAATGGTACCAAATGACTTTGAAGAAATAATAAATAAAGTCGTTTCCGGACGCAGTTGATGGAGCAAGTCTGATAACTGGCTACCGTCCATAGTTGAAACAAAGTGTACATTGAGAGGCTTAGCTGTTTTTACTTTAAAATCAGCTAAAGCATGAGTCACCATGTGCGGCCCTAAATCGGAACCACCTACCCCAATATTAACAACATCCTGAATCACTTCACCCGTAGCGCCACGATATTGCCCAGCATGGATTTTTTCAACCAAAGTGTACATACGCTGTAATTGGATATGGACCTGTTTTGTGAGCTCCGGAAATTTCGAATATTCCGAGGGTAAACGCAAAGCCCAATGCATTGCTTCACGCTGCTCAGTACAATTAATTTTATCTTGCGAAAAAAGACGATTAATCCACTGTGTTAATTGTTTATTGTTTGCGAGAGCAACTAGTTGTTCCAAAATATTTTTGGTAATACGTTGTTTACTATAATCAAAAAATAACTGATCAAATTTTACAGAATAATTTTGAAAACGTTCTGGCTCTAAAGCAAAAAGCTCTTTTATATGTAGTTTTGAGTTTTTCTCAACTGAAGACTTAAGCTGTATTAAAGGTGAGCTTAAATCCTTTGGGAATTGTTCAATTGATTTACTCATAAGCGTCCAACTCCTTCGTAAGCAAAACCTCTAGCCTTTACATATGCTGGGTCATAAATATTACGCCCATCTAAAATTAAAGGATGCTTCATTAACTGTTGTAGTCGCTTAAAGTCAGGACTCCAATATTGTTTCCATGCGGTTACTAAACATAAAGCATGAGCATTTTGTGCAGCCTCGTATTGATCACTACATAAAATAAGATCTTCCCGAGAGCCATATATTGAGGCAATTTCATCTAGAGCCTGAGGGTCATGTAAACGTACTTTTACCCCTTGCGCCCATAACGCAGCCAATAAAATATGAATGGGTGAGTTATGTATATTTGAAGTATTTTCTTTAAAAGAGGCTCCCCAAATCGCAACAGTTTTACCACTCAAGTCACAGTGATAATAATTCCATAACTTCCGGAACAAAATTTCTTTCTGTTGCTCATTAATAGCCCAGACTTGCTCCAAAAGTCGGCTTTTTGTTCCCGTTTCTAACACTGTGCTTGAAAGTGTCAAAATATCATGCGAAAAATTCTCACCGCCAAATCCCACACCTGGTGATAAATATGCGGCACCAATACGTGTATCAGCAGCAATACCATGCTTTACATTTGCAATATCAATACCGAGTTTTTCAGCGACCATCGCAAGATCATTCATATAGCTAATACGAGTAGCTAACATGCCCGAAATACTAAGTTTGGTAAACTCAGCATCTAAAATCGGCATAAATAAGTATTGATAACTAAATTGGAAAAAAGGACGCAACAATTCCTGCATAATTTCACTTGCGTCTCTAGACTCTACACCTACAATGACATGTTTTACATCTAGTACACTATTAATTGCATTACCTTCTTGAATCACATCAGGGAAATACACCCATTCATCTTTCGGCAAGTGCTGTTTTAATTTCTCTGTACCATGTAAACCAAAAGTAGAGCCATTAATCATTAATTTAGGATGAATAATTGGCCGTTCACTTAGTTTTTCAACAGTTTTTAAAGCAAGTTCAATTTGTGTAGGACTAAAACAAAATAAATAAACTTCGATATCTAAAGGAATTTCAGAAAAAGGGCTTTCTTTCAAGAAACCAGCTTTTCGCTGTTTGTTTAAATAATGATTTACTTCTTGATCTTGATACGAAAGTACAGAAATATTTTCTTCACAACTTACACAGGTACACCAATAAATTTGATTACCATATTCAGCCAATAATGCGGCCATTACACCGGCATGTAACGTCGTTCCAAATACTGCGATTTTCATTGCACACCTGATTCTTTAGTATTTTATAGATTTCTCTTCCTTTTACAGGAAGAGAATATACTGCTCTGTTTTTATATTCATTCGTTTTTACAAATACTTAAGCAGAGCTACAAAACTTTATAATTTAAGTTCTTGAATCAGCTGTTTAAATTCCATTCCTAATTTTGGATGTTCTAAGCCATAATGTAATACAGCTTTTAAATAACCAAGCTTACTACCACAGTCAAACGTTTGGCCTTGCATACGATAAGCTTCAACAATATCTGTATCTTGAAGCATTGCAATTGCATCAGTTAACTGAATTTCATTACCTGCACCTTTCGGCGTGTTCTCAAGTAATTGCATAATCTTGGCAGGTAACACATAGCGGCCAACCACAGATAGGTTTGATGGTGCAGCACCTACTGCAGGCTTTTCAACAATACCCTGCATGGCAATACTTTCACCCATATTTGGGCTATGCTTTACATCGACAATCCCATATTGATCTACTAAATGGTCTGGCACTGCCTCAACCATGATTTGAGCAGCTTGGCTTGAGTTATAACGAGAAATCATACGAGATAAATCATTTTGTCCAGAGCCATCTTTCACGAGTACATCTGGTAATAGCACTGCAAAATCATCTTCGCCGACAACACTCTTTGCACATAAAACAGCATGTCCTAAACCTAAAGGTTGAGGCTGTCTAACACTGATTACACTTACATGCTCAGGCACAATTTGTGTAATCTCTGCAAGTAAGTCGAATTTTTTCTTTTGTTCTAAAGTCGTTTCTAACTCAAAGTTCCTATCAAAATAATTTTCAATTGAGGCTTTCGATGAATGAGTGACTAAAATAATTTGCTCAATTCCAGCCTCTACAGCTTCACGTACTACATATTCAATTGCAGGACGGTCAACTACTGTTACCATTTCTTTAGGGATTGACTTACTTGCTGGTAAAAAACGTGTGCCTAAACCGGCAACAGGTAAAACTGCCTTTTTAATCATATGAGTAGTTACTTACTATTATAAACTTGCTTTGTCTTCATCACGCGCTGAACCAGAAAAGCGGCTTGCACCTACTAACTGATCTGGAGCATTAATTCCTTCTTTTTTCAACATAACCAAGACTGTTTTCATCATAATTTTAAAGTCTAAAGATAAATTATGGGTTTCAACATACTCGATATCAAGTTCAAATTTTTCTTCCCAACTTAAATTATTTCTCCCACTTACTTGAGCAAGACCTGTCATACCCGGTCTGACTTCATGACGACGCATTTGTCGAGAAGTATAGTGTTCTAGAAAGTCGGCTAACTGTGGACGTGGACCCACAATGCTCATATCGCCTTTTAAAACATTAATAAGTTGTGGCATTTCATCTAAAGTGGTTGAGCGCAGCTTATGCCCAAATGGAGTAATACGCTCTTCATCAGGTAATGGATTACCCTGTGCATCAAATGCATCTTTCATAGAACGGAACTTAATCATTTTAAATAATTTTCCGTCTTTTCCTGGTCTTTCTTGGTAAAAGAAAACCGGAGAACCTAAATTTTTACGAACCTTATATGCTACCCAAATAAAGATTGGGGACAAAATGATTAATGCGGTTAAGGAAATTACGATGTCAACTATCCGTTTCATCATGTATTCACTCTTATTTTCAATGGGTTTTCAAAGAAAACTAAAAAATATGCAATAGTTAGCATCTGTCTCTCACAAGACGATTTATACAAACATACTATCATAGATTAGATGACGTAACTTTTACCTTATGACAAATCGTACTTTAATGTTACTTATGTATTGTCTAATGAAATGAAGCCTCTCTTTTTACACTATTGTAATTAAAAAACCCAAAAATATATAAACAACTTATTGATATTAAAAATATTTTTTTATTTCGAGTTTCTCTAAATTATTTTATTTTTGATAATTTATATCCTTGTATTTCCATATTTTTGAACAAAAAGAAACATTTCTTTAAAAAAATATAGCTTCTTTTATCAGTTTAATAAAAAAATGATTGTGAAAAACCTTTAAATTATAAAAAGATATATTCATTAATTTTTATGTTCTAACTGTCCTGCATTAAAATAAATAGCTAAAATTATTAAAGGAAAATATGCGATTATTAAACCGACTAATGGAGAAATTGCTTTATTTAATACAAAAAATGCACAAGGTAAGAGCCATATAAGATTAATGATTAAAACTGCTAAAGTTACGGGTGTATGACTATCAAAATACCTAGCAGCGTATTGATAAGCGTGGCTTCGATGGGCTTGATATATTTTCTCCCCTCTTAGTATTCTCCTTATAATTGTAAAGGTTGCATCTACTATAAAAACTCCTAGACAAATGATCCAAGCTAGAAATAACTTAAAGTCTATTTTTAAAGCATATAAAGCTAATACAGCGAATAAAAAACCTAAAAAACTACTACCTACATCTCCCATAAAGATTTTAGCTTTTGGAAAATTCCATACGAGAAAACCACAGACAATAGAAGTGATTGCAAGTAATATAAAATTATTGATGTCATACCAACTGTATAATAAAGCTAGACTTAGCCCGACTGATATTGCTTCGATACTTGCAATGCCATTAATACCATCCATAAAGTTATATAAATTAAGCAGCCAAACCAAAAAAAGAATAGCAAGAATGTTGGTAAAAAAACCTAAGTTTAAATTATTAAAAACAGAGACTTGGGCAAATCCATCTAAACTAAATACGATAAATGTTGCAGTAATAAAATGAATGCTTAAACGCAACATAGAATTGATATGAGCATGATCATCACAAAAACCAAGGAGAGCAATAAGCAAACAACTCCCCCCTATAATGAAAAAATCATTCAAACTTATAAACTGAGATATATAGCTATATAATAAAGCCATTAGAACACTTATCACTATTGCTACTCCACCACCACGTGGTGTGGGCTTCACATGTGAACTTCTAAAGTTAGGTAAATCAATAATATTTTTTCTTAAAGCATATTTTCGAACACTAAAAGTTAATACAAAAGAAATAAGAAAAAGAATGATGAAAGATATAATAACATTCATATCAAACCTATTACTTTTTGAACATCAATTTTAAGCTCTCATCAAAGCTAAAAGGAGCTCTCCATCCTAATAGTTCTATATTCTTTGAGGTGTCAACGGTCAATACAGAACAAAGTCTTGAAGCGACAGCACTCTTATTAAGAAGTTTAGCTAAAAAATTAATTAATACTTTAGGTATAGGCACAGCAATAAGATTTCTACCCTGAACTTTAGCTAACTTCGTAAATAATTCTTTAACTGTTATATCGTCTTGATCACTGATTAAAAAAACCTGATTTTTTGCTAAAGGATGTGATAAACAAATATTAATGAAATCACTTAAATTATAAATACTGACCATACTTCTTTTATTATCGAGGCATCCAACAGGTAGAGGAATTCCTTTAGCCGCCAGATTGATCATACTTTTAAAATTTGCCTTAACATTTGGCCCATAGATTAAAGCTGGGCGAATAATGACCACCTCCATCATCGAGTTTTGCGCTAAATTTAATAGAGATTGTTCAGCTTCATATTTCGATAATCCATAAGGATCTTTAATATTTATAATATTATCATGAGGAGTAAAAGGTACTTGATCACTCACTTCACCATTTACTTTAATACTACTCATAAATATAAATCGTTTTACACCAGCTTTAGCTGCTTTTTTAGCTAAATTCAGTGTTCCTTCTACATTTACTTTTCTATAAATAGATAGTGGATCACTTTCAACTTCCTTCATAATATGAGCACGCCCAGCACAATGCACAATGACATCTACTGAGCTCAAGTCCAAAGAAGTTAGATCATCATTTATATCAAAAGTTATAGTCTTTATATCATTACTTAACTTTTGTGTATTTTTACGAGTTTGAGCCAGAACACTATGTTCTGGCATTGTCGTAAAATATTCACATAAGTATGAACCAACAAAACCACTACTTCCTGTAATCAAAATATTCATTTTAAAAATTAAATTCTTAAGTAAATTTTCTAATAATATTTAGAATTTTACTCATTGCTACTTTTTCTGAATAAAATTCATTTAATACTTCTCTTGATGAATTGAATGCATAGCAGTGTTTTGCTAACACAATTTCATCAAGTTGTTTTGCCAAAGCCTCTTCATTATTAGGTGGGACTACCCAACCGATATGATGAGTATTAATCATATCTGCTACTTCTGACTCACTATCCATGATTGCTAGCAAAGGCTTATCTGCCGCCATAGAAAAATAAGATTTACTAGGAACCCCTAAACCTAACATCCCATCAGCCAAAGTAATCAATGCAACATCACACGCATTTAAACCAGTTGTTTTTTCTTTCTGATCTAAAGATCCATAATAAAGTATATTTTGAGATCCTAAAGACTGTATTTGCTCTTTAAGACGAGCAACATATGCACCATCACCAATAAAAATGAATTTTGCCAAATGTGCATATTTCATTTTCTGAATAGCATGCAGAATATTTTCTACGCCTTGTACACGACCAATATTACCGAAGAATTGAAAAATCGTAGTTTCACTATCCAACCAGTTCAATTCTTGTAAAATTCGGTTATTAGTTTTGGGCTCTGTACCAATATCAGATGAATCAATCCAATTCTGCACTACAGTAATATTGTTACTTTGATGCGTTTTTTGATGTACTAACTCTTTCATATCTTTGCCAATGACAATGACCTCATCAGCACTTGCATAAATCCTATCAAATAAACTTTTTAAGATTTTAAATAAAAAATGATCTTTTTTTAAAATTTTAGCCGCTGCTAAATTTTCGGGAAATACATCATGGACTAATAATATCCATTTAAAATTTAGAAATTTTTTAATAATAAATAAAACGAAAAGCAGTAAAATAGGTGTCGTACCTGTAAAAACGATACTATCCTTTTTCACTACTTTCAAAGTCTTCATTAAAAAACTAAAAGCGATAATTAGTTCATATAAAAATCTTTTAAACAAACTTGCCTTATTTGGCTTTTTAGCTTTAATAAAGTGTCCATTTGCATGTTGAGGACAATTCATATCCTCTTTTGCAATAAGAACAAGGTCTATATCACTTTGTACATTCAACGTGTCATACAATTTTCCTAACAAGTAACCTGTCGTATTTTGATATGGATGATAATATTCCGTGATTAAATAGACCTTCTTCTTCACTGCTTTAACCTCAATACTTCTTCCAAATCACTCGATTTACATAATCTGTGTAACTCATAATGATACGCACAACTTTTTCACTCACATTTGGCATACTGTAGTCTTCAACTAAACGCAAAAGACGATTTTCGCCTCTAGTTTGACCTTCTAAAATTGCCAAACCTTGTAAAATGCGTTCCGCTTTCAACCCTACCATCATTACAGCCGCTTCTTCCATTCCTTCGGGACGCTCATGTGCTTGACGTAAATTAAGTGCAGGGAAATTTAAGATTGATGATTCTTCGTTAATTGTTCCACTATCAGACAACGCAGCCTTTGCAGAAAGCTGTAACTTGTTATAGTCGCTAAAACCTAAAGGTTTTAACAATTGAATTAAAGGATGAAACTCAACATTTAACTCTTCAATACGCTTACGTGTACGAGGATGTGTCGATACAATCACAGGATATTTATATTTATCTGCAACTGCATTTAACATTTCTACCAAATCTAAAAAATTCTGATCTGAGTTAATGTTTTCTTCACGGTGAGCACTCACAATAAAATATTCATGCTCTTTTAAATTTAAGCGTTCAAGTACATCAGAAGCTTCGATTTTCGCTTTATAATGATGAAGCACTTCGAACATTGGGCTACCTGTTTTGATTACTAAATCAGCGGGCAATCCTTCTGCTAATAAATAATCGCGAGCAATCGTACTGTAGGTTAAATTAATATCAGCCGTATGATCGACAATTCGACGGTTAATTTCTTCAGGGACTCGCATATCAAAACAACGATTACCAGCTTCCATATGGAAAGTCGGAATTTTACGACGTTTTGCTGGTAGCACTGCCATACAGCTGTTAGTGTCACCCAAAACAAGTAGAGCCTCGGGTTGCACTTCTTCTAAAATTTTATCAACTGCAATAATTACATTACCGATTGTTTCTGCGCCTGTCGCACCAGCTGCATTTAAGAAATGGTCAGGTTTACGGATACCCAAATCAGTAAAGAAAATTTCATTCAATTCATAGTCATAGTTTTGTCCAGTATGAACAAGAATATGATCAAAATATTCATCACATGCAGCCATTACACGAGATAAACGAATAATTTCTGGACGTGTGCCCACCACTGTCATTAATTTTAACTTTTTCACAAATCTCTACTCTTAATTTGTTATTGGCATCGCATAAGTATCTGGCTTATTACGATCAAAAATTTCATTCGCCCACAGCATTACTACCATCTCTTCATCACCGATGTTAGTAATATCATGTGTCCAGCCCGGTACTGTCTCTACAATTCGTGGTTCATCACCATGCGTTTCAAGCTCATAAAATTCACCTGTTACAATATGTTTAAACTTAAATAGTGCCTTACCTTTAATAACAAGGAACTTTTCAGTTTTTGTATGATGATAATGACCACCACGAGTAATTCCCGGATGAGCAGTAAAGTAAGAAAATTGCCCAGCATCGGGTGTCTTCAACATTTCAACAAATACACCACGAGCATCACCATATTTGGGAACACTGTAATCGAATTGTTCAGGCTTTAAAAAACTCAAATAAGTTGAGTAAAGTGCTCGAGTTAGCCCTGTTCCCACCCGATCTGTAATAAGTGTGTCTCTAGATGCTTTAAATCCATTTAAAACTTTTGCTAAATCACCTACGGTAATTTGATATTCAGGTTCAACTTGGAAAAATTGTTCAACTTGTTGCCCATTCAGAATATTCCAGAATGTTTCAACTACATCGTCGACATACACAAGACGAATCACAGCATTTTCATCATGAATTTGTAAGGGTAAGTCATTTGCAACGTTATGGCAGAAAGTTGCAACAGCAGAGTTATAATTAGGGCGTGACCATTTACCAAAAACGTTGGCTAAACGGCAAATATAAACTGGGTTACCTTGTGCTTGATGAAGAGTGACCAGTGCCTGCTCTCCACCTAGCTTACTTTTACCATAAGGATTATCACGCTCGACCTGAATAGACGACGATAAAATAACAGGCGTTTTCTTATTAGCTTGCTGCAAAATTTGACTGATCTTTGCCGTTAAAGTGGTATTACCTTCAGCAAATTCTTCTTCATTTAGAGGGCGATTCACACCTGCTAAATGTACAATCCAATCAGCAGCTAAAACTACTTGCTCAAACTCTTGATCTGTTGTTTCACGATGAGCTTTTAAAATCTCAACTTCAGGTTTTTCTGATAAAAACTGAATAAAGTTTTTTGCAATAAAACCATTAGAACCGGTAACTAAAACTTTCATGCTTACGCCTCTGGTGAAATATATTCGCCTCTTGTTAATGCGCGAACAAAATCAAGTTTAAGCAATAATTGTTTCATACCCTCTACATCTAAACGAGTAGTATTATGCGAATTGTAATCTTCGAACTCAGTAATTTTTAAGTCACCATCTTCTACGTACTTTTCATAGTTCAAGTCACGCTGATCTGCTGGTACGCGGAAATAATCACCTTGGTCAAAAGCATGTACCATTTCTTCACGACTTAATAAAGCTTCGAAAGCTTTTTCACCATGACGGGTACCCATAATAGAAATAGGATGATCTTCAACATTTAGTAATTGTTTCAATGCTTCAGCCAATACTGCAATTGTAGCTGCAGGAGCTTTTTGTACAAAGATATCCCCATTTTCACCATGTTCAAAAGCATATAGAACTAAATCTACCGCATCTTCTAAAGTCATCATGAAACGAGTCATGTTCGGATCTGTAATCGTAAGAGGTTTACCCTGACGAATTTGATCAACGAATAAAGGAATGACTGAACCACGTGATGCCATCACATTACCATAACGAGTGCCACAAATAACCGTATCTAAACCCTCAAGGTTACGTGACTTTGCAACCATAACTTTTTCCATCATTGCTTTAGAAATACCCATTGCATTAATTGGGTAAACTGCTTTATCTGTACTTAAACACACTACACGTTTAACACGATTCTGAATTGCCGCTTCAAGTACATTTTCTGTTCCAATTACATTGGTTTTTACAGCTTCCATTGGGTGGAATTCGCAAGATGGAACTTGCTTTAAAGCAGCTGCATGGTAAATATAATCCACACCACGAGTAGCATTTAAAATACTGTTGTAGTCGCGCACATCACCTATATAGAATTTAAGCTTAGATGAGTGATATTTCTTACGCATATCATCTTGCTTTTTTTCATCACGGCTAAAAATACGGATTTCTTTAATATCTGTTTCTAAAAAACGTTTTAGAACAGCATTACCGAAAGATCCTGTACCACCAGTAATTAACAAAATTTTATCTTTAAACATATGAATTTTCGTCCTCATTTAAACAATTTTCAATAATCTGGGTATATTTAACTGCACGTTCTCTTGCAGTCGAAAAATTTTCAGCATGTTTTTTTGCAGCTCTTAATTTGATATCTAATTCATTATTTTCATTATTTTCGATAAAATGATTAATCACAGCTGCTGCTGAATCTGGAACAGTGGGGTCAAAATAAAATGCGAAGTCTAAGCAGACATCTTTTATAAAACCTCTATCTGAAGCAAATAAGGGTTTTTCCATGATCATAGCTTCTAAAGGAGTTGCAGAGAAACATTCTAAGAGACTAGGAAATATAATTGCATCCATTTTTTCATAAAAATTTGGGCACTCATTTACCTTCAATGGACCTACATTAATAATATTTTCCTGAAAGTTAGAGGATTTATTGGCCCACTCTTCTTCATTAAAAGTCACATAAAAATCAACGTCTTTCTGATATTTCTTTCTCAATACCTCTTTTACTTGAGGTAAGACATTTGTATTTTTATGAAAATAATCTCGACTAATTAACCCAATTTTAAATTTATCAGAAGTTTTAATATTAACTTCTTCCCATTTCTCGGGACAAAAATATACATTTGAGACAGTATTATAGACTACAAAAATATTATCTTTTTTAAATATATCTAACTCAACCAACTGGTTCTTAACATGTTCAAGCTCAACAATAAAAAAATCAGATCTTTTAAAAAATATTTTTTGTAAAAAATATTTTATTTTTAACTTAAATTTTTCACTAAATGATAAAAGATTATAACACTCATTATCTGGATAAATAATCCAAGCTTGAGCAAAACCAACTACATTGATTCCTTTAATGCTATAATAACAAGGTCCAAAAATGGTAAAAACAAGATCATAGTTATCAAAAAAACCTAAATTATTTTTATAGTTTTTTAAACCAAAAATATTATATACATTATAGTTTTTAAAAAAACTTTTTGTAGTTTGATTAATGTTTTTATCTACTTCAGTTGAAACAATGACATCAAAAGATTTGATGATATCATTTGACAAAAAAGGTAACTCATTAATAAAAGAGCTTGCCACTTGCACACCACCGCCACTATGTAAATTAGCAGCATTAATTAATATCTTCATCATTTCACCTTAAATATAAAACGCTAGCAACACAATATTTACTTAACCCTTAAAATATCAAAAACAAATAAAAGGAATAAAATAAATACAAAGCTCCCAGAGTTAAAAGCGTAACCATTATGGGCAATCATGAAAAAGTAATGTAGTAAATAAAATAAAAAAGTAATGAAAAAACTATTCTTATAATCCTTTATACAACCTAAAAGAAAAGAAAAGATAAAGAAAATAATTCCAACTAGAACAACTCCACCATCTGAATAGATAGGCATTAGCGCAGTGTAAACATTAAAAGTTGGATTAATGAGAGAATCGTTATCATAAACAAACTGACAATTGGAATTTAGCAAAGGAACTGAATGTAAACATTCAGAGGTATAAGTAGGAGCAATACGAACAAAATTCTCAAATCCATAGAAAAAGTAATTAAATAATTCCTCAAAATTAATACTATAAATTCCAGATCTAATAGCATTAATACCAAAAAATATGACTAAAAAAGCTATAAATGCTTTAAACAAAATAGAAATTTTAATTTTCTTATAAAGAATAAAAAAACTAGAAAAAATAAAAATATAATTAATTAATATGCCTTTCCAGCCAGTTAGAATAGTTAAAATCAATAACAAAAATATTAAAATCTTTACCAAAAAATCAAGCTTTATCTTTAAAACAAAAAAAACATAACTACTAAAAAATAGAGACAACATTGCACTTAAAGTAAATATGTTCCATAAAAAACCCTGTTGAATATCTACTCTCAAACTATTATTCAGCAAAGGTATCCCATATTTTAGCAACTGAATAGATACACTACCTATAGCTAAAAATAGAAATAATTTAATAATAAATATATAAATTTTAGGTGAAAAATCAAAAAATTTAAAATTCAATTTTTTTGAAAAAATCGTACCAAATAGAAAACCAACTATAGTAAAAAATAAAGAAACTTGTATAGCGAACAAAGATGGTTCATAAAAAGTTATTTTAGACAAATTCGTAAGATATAAGTAAATTAAAGCTGGAAGCATATATAAAGATATTGCAACCACATTAAATCTTATCTTCATAAGCTTCCACCTTTCCATTAAGTAGTTTTATTCAAAACAATCTTTTTATGAAATAAAATAAAGAAAATATATCCCAGAAAAACCAACCAACCAGTTGCTACTTTTGCATACAAATAATAATCTAATCCATAATTTAATTTAAAGAAGAGAGGGTATGTATAATATAAAGCTAAAATAATACATACAACCAAATTCACTGTAACAATTTCTTTTCTTAAATCTAGACCATTCATTACATGGTAGTAAATTGCTGTAAGAGAAAAAGGAATAACAGCTAACGTTGCTATATGCATTTTTCCAGTTAGAAAACCATAATTAGTAAATCTTTGAACAAAGTAGTCCATACAAAAATTCGCAACAACCACCCCTAATACTGTAATACCAAGCGTAATTAATGTTTCTCGCAAAAATAATCTCTGACCTGCTTCGCAACTTTGTTTTATAATCTTGACAAACAACAGCTCAGCAACTGTTGCTGGTATAATCATTAATGCAGTAAAAGCAAACAAAATAATACTATAATGTCCTAACTCTTCCCTACCACTTGAATAATCAATAAAAAAGCGGTCCATTACTAAATATAGAAAAATCATTAGTGAATTTATAAATAACAAAAAAGATGGTAAAGCTATTTCTTTAATAACTTTCTTAATTCTCTTATATTGAATAAAATTAAAAAGCTCTCTTTCTTGATAAAACAAAACAAGACTAAAAAATAGATAAGATAAAATTAAAGACACAAGATAAATATTAAAATCTAGAGTATAAAAATATAAAACTATAGAAATTAATAGAGGAAGTAGTTGATTATAAAAAACCAGATTTAACATTTTTGTTAAACTATTTGTAGCACGATAGTAGGCTTTTATAATATTTCCTACTGCAATAAAAATACCACTAGCTGTAAGTACTGATACTATAATATCAGCATCATTTAATATAACTGCCGCCAAAAGAATAAATAATGAGCCAATAAATGTAGTAAATAATACTGTTGCAACGAGATATTTTTTTTCTTCTTCCTTTGCTACAGGAATATAGCGGTCTAATGAAAATCTTGCACCTAAATGTGAATAATCCACAAATTGCTGCCATGTTTTAGCAAGGGCTAAACTGCCTAATTGATAGGAATTTAAATATTTCATTAATAATAAGTTAAATAAAATATTTAAAAACTGAATCATATAATTCAGTAATATATATATAATTCCTTTTTTAAACATGGCTATTTACCATATCTTTTTTTACTTCATCATAGAATTCATCTTTTAATAATTCTCCATTTTTAAAGTTATTTATTATTTCCTGATATTTACCCAAGTACACTTCTGAATAAATTTCGCCAGGCATAATATGACTTTTTGGTAGAATTTTAGAATGTCGTCTACTTTGAGCAACTATATAAAGCAATACTAATGCTCTATTTATGGTTTCACTATTTAGCCTATCAATTTTAGTAATATTATCTAATTTACTATAATATTCCTCTACAGTATCTGGCTCCTCAGTAATACCAAAACCATAATAATAGCCTTTACCAGCTGTTATCGCCGGTATACCAAGACAGCTAAATTCTAAACCAGCTGTCCCTTTTGCTGTCACAATATAATCTGCAAAATTAATAATTGAATTTGTATTTAAATTATTTGGTAAAATATAGATATTATCTAATTGATACTTTTCTAATAGTTCTTCTACTGCTCCCTTTTCGTTCCACATATATGAACTAGGGTGAGCTTTGACAAAAACATTAACTTCTTTATTTTCATTTAAATGAATAAGAGTTTTAACTAAAAAATCATAATAATCTTTAAACAATAAACCTTCTCCGACATGAGGTGCATCGGAAAAAGCATGAGACATTACTACAATATTTTTTTTGTTCTTATCTACTTTTGGAAATATCTCTTTTAAATCATCTAAGCTATAAGTTTTTTTATTTAAAAATGCATTTTTAACATCTATTTGGTCAATATTTCCCTTAAATCTATTTTCAACATAAGCTCTAGCTTCTTCCAAGTATTCAGGTGATGACAATTTTTGATTAAAAAGCTCTATCGAAGGTTTAAGGAAGTGTTCTTTTATATTTACAGATGAGTTGTAGCATTTATATGCATAAATATCTTTTAAGAAAATCACATTACTATTATTTACTTTCTTTAACTGTCTAGGCAGCATTCCAAATTCAGCATACACATTATGACTCGTAACTAAATATTTGGGTTTATATTTTCTAATCAAGTATTCATTATTATAAAAGGTCAAGAATGCTCTAAATATTAATCTATAATGCGTAATTTTGATTTGATTAATAGTATAAGTATTTGGCTTGAATCTAATAAGAGTATCATAGATAAGCTCACCTATCTCGACACCCTTATGTGTAAGATTAGCTAATTTACTTCCATCTTTATATAAAATAACTGTTTTTAATGTTGCGAATAAGGCAGGAATGAAGATTGTAGGATTTAAAAAACCTTTCCACCACATATAAAAATCATTGATATTAAAGGATTTATAAATATGAGCTACATCATTACCTTCTTCATAAAAACCTCTTAAAAATACAACAGGCTTTGCTCCTGTAACCTCTTGTATTGCTTTACCTATTCTTGCTTTATCCATAATACTTGCTGGACAAGTGATCTGGCCCTCTATTAAACAATAACCTTCTTCACTAACAGGAGAGTTTTCCTTTTGCCAATATTGGTAATTTAGTTCAGTAAACTCTTTTTCTACAGGATTAGGCTTATATGGTTTTAAATAGCTTATAATTCTCTTTAATTGATTAATCATAAAATACATCCTTACATCTAAATGAATTACAAGCTAAAGCCATCATCTACAATAATATTCTGACCTGTTACATATCTTGATTGCTCAGAAAGCAAGAATAAAACTGAACCTAAGATTTCTGTAACGTCTAGCATACCAGCTCCATGGGTATGGCTCTTATATGCTTCCAAAAATGGTTCAGGTTGATGATCAAAGATGCCGCCTGGACTTACACAATTAATACGGAACCGACTATCGTTGACATAAGCAACTGTGTATTTGTTTAAATGAAGTGTTGCTGATTTAATTGCGGCATACTCAACAGGCATTGTCATTTTAGTGTTGTTATAAATATCAAATTTTGGAGCAACTACACCATAAATAGATGAAATATTTACAAGCGAAAAAGGAGTCTGACGTTCAGTAAAATATTTGGCACACTGCTGTGTAAATAAGAACATACTACCTAAATGTAATGATAAGTTCTCATTAAAACTTTCTAAACTCACATCAAAAAAATGTGAACCATATGTCTTATTACGTGGATATGTTGTATTAACAGCTCCATCAATTTTAAGATCTGCTAAAAAAAATGACTTTACACTTGCTTCATTTGTTACATCTAAAGAAACTAACGATAATTTTTCGTTTGTAGGATCAACGCCTAAACTATTTAAACGAGCTCCCATAGATTCAATATTTATGTCAGCTGCAATAACTTTTGCACCTTGCTCCAATATCGCTGCCACTAAACGGGTACCTAATAAGCCTCCAGCACCTACTACTAAAAAGGTTTTATTCAGTAATAAATTTTGCATTAATTATTCACCTTTAATAATAGCTTCAGCTAAACGAAAATCATAAATATCATCAATATCTACGGCTCGTGCTTTTGGTACTTCAATACTAGTAACTTGTCCTGAAAATAAACCGTAATTGTTTAATACAAACTGTGGAGTCGTTGCATAAACTACGGTAGTAATATCAAAAACTTTTGGAGCATCTTGGCGGCGTGTTACTTCCCCTTCAGGTTTATTTACTAGCTCGACAAAACCAGCTCTATTGTATTTAACCATATTGAAATAGGGACTACGACTTGCAGGTGTAATTGCAATACAAATATCGGCATTCTCTGTTTGTCTTTTTAAAATTGCAGCTTCGACATCTTCCTGACTACGTAATGGACTAGTTGCAGGTAAACTAACAAAACCATCAAATACACCATAGTGCTCAGTAGCCCACTCAACCGCATGACGCCAAGATAACCATTCAGGGCTTTCATCAGTTGCTAGCTCGGCAGGCCGCTCTATAAGAGTGGCTCCTCCCTTAACTGCAATTTGAGCAATGGCCTGATCATCTGTTGAAACAAAAACTTGTTCAATTAAACCAGAAGCTAAAGCAGTATCAATTGAATATTGTAATAATGGTTTTCCGGCCAGGGGCTTAATATTCTTTCCTGGTAGTCCCTTAGAGCCGCCTCTAGCAAAAATGAATGCAAAATTTCTCATATAAGCAGCCTTATTTTTCCATTTTAAATTCTTTCATCTTTACAATAAGCCCTATTGTTTTTTCAGCCTCTTGTAAAGTAATTGATTGGTTTGGCTGCCCGTTTATTTTTCTAACAAAATCGGTAACCATTTCTAAATACATTTGATTCTTATCCCACTCAGGCGCGCTATAAATTATTTCTCGCCCATTAGCTGTAATAAGTACGACTTCATTTTGAATTAAATCCCACTCAATACATCCTTCGCTACCAATAAATCTACATTTACGGTGAGCTTGACGTTGCAGAAAGTCTAAATGAATATTAACAACAGTACCCTTTTCTGTTGTCATTAAGAGATCTGCATTATCCTCTACATCTAACCCTAATTCTTCTGAAGAACGTAAAATGACATGTCGTGGAATAAGCGCCCCTAAAATCCATTGGGTATAATCTAGTTCATGACTTAGCTCTAATAGAACTCCTCCACCTAATTCAGCTTTAGCAGAGACAGTTTCACGATAATCTTTTGTAGGGCGCCAATCTGGTAAATACTGCCCAATTTCAATAAATCCATTATAGAGTGTTCCAAGAATACCCTCTTGCAGTATTTGTTTTACTTTCTGTGCTGATGGTAAATAACGTAAACAATAGCCTACTGCTACAGGCGTTTGATACTCGTTTTCTGCATCAATCAAGGCTTGAGCATCACTCTGGGTAACAGCAACTGGTTTTTCTATTAATACAGGAATACCAGCTTTAATAAGTGGTATTGCATGTTGAGCATGGAAAGGAGCAGGTGAAGCAATTATTGCAAACTGAACTCCTAACTCAACAATTTCATCAATACTTTGTGCTATATAGTCACTATCACTTACTAACTCTGTTGGCATTCGCCCACTGGCAGACATCACGATTAATTTAGTTTCAGGAAACAGCAACTTAATATTACGACGATGTCGGGTAGCGATATTACCCAACCCAATAACAGCAATATTTTTCATTACTCTAAGCCCAACATATGAATATCTTTTTGCGCACGGTTATAGTCTTCCATATGACCAATATCGAGCCAATATTCATGTAATGGATAGCTCAACACTTTATTTTGCTTTTCCATTTGCTGTTCTAAAATCGTTGGCATGCCAATAAACTGAGCGTTTACTTCTGCCAACAATTCAGGTGAAATAACATAAATACCTGTATTAATATCAAAGAAATAACTTGGTTTTTCAGTCATACTTTGTATGACATGGTCTTCAGAGTTAACTACGCCATAAGGAATCTGGTATTGAAACTCTCGCACACACATTGTTGCGATTGCTTGGCGCTGCTCATGAAAATCCAATAATTTTTCAAAATTCATGTTTGTCAGTACATCACCATTGATGACAATGAATGGCAATTTAATCTCTGATGCTGGCAATAAACTCAACGCCCCACCTGTACCAAGTGGATCAGTTTCATGTACATACTGAATTTGTACACCTAATTTCTCACCATTACCAAAATATTCATTAATCACTTCTGGTAAGTAATGCGTAGAAATATAAAATTTGTAAAAACCTTGATTTTTAAAACTTGAAATAATGGTTTCAAGTAAAGGTTTTCCTCCTACAGGTAACATTGGTTTTGGACATGTATCTGTTAAAGGACGTAAACGTGTTCCAAATCCTCCAGCCATAATAAATACTGGATTTTCTTTTCTCTTTTTGCGAATTAGGTCATCTAACGTAATAATATTAACCAGTTGGTTATTTTTAGTTATAGGTAATGCCAGATAGCTTTTTTCGCGCATAATCTCAAAAATCTGACGATTGTTTAAGCTACCTTCCTCAATACTATAAGGATTAGTATGCATGATTGTTTCAACAGCTGCATGCACATCTTGGCCTTTTAAAAGACCTCTGCGAATATCACCATCGGTAATACTTCCGATTAAATGATTGTTATCATCTACAACCAAAACAATTCTTAAAGCATATAAATCAAGTAATTCTAATGCTTTTAAAATTGAATCATTTTTATGCAAAATTATTTTATTAACATCTCTAATCACGTCTTAATTCCTTAGCAGGTGATCCAATATAGACTTTATTTGGTTCTGTATGTTTCACCACCACAGCCCCAGCACCTATAACTGAATTTTCACCTAAGCACTTTAGTTGCTCGGGATTTTTCCCCGGCAAAACAGCAACATTTGTTCCCACATATGTACCTTGCATTAAATGTACACATCCAGAAATATTGGCACCAGGCATAATAGAAACATAATTTTCAAGAATACAATCATGCCCAATTGTGCTGTTAAAACTTACTATAATAAAATTGCCAAAACGACATGAATTTGTAATCCGCGCTCCAGCCGCAATCACAATACCTTTACTATCTTCTAACAATTCTCGAATACCATATCCAAGCGATGCTTGAGAGTGAATCAAATTTGGATAGGTCAAATCAGGATAAGTTTCATATATTCTTTTACGAATTTTTGGATCAGCAATACCTATTACATATACTGTATCAGTCAGCGTAGGAATCACTGATTCTGCCAAAATGGGAAAACCTAATAAAGCATCCCCATCCTTAGCATTTCTCTCTAAAAAACATATCTGGTGGTAGCCTTGATCTATTGCTAAATCTAATAACTCTTTTGCGAAGCCACCTGAACCAATAATTGCCAGTTTTTTCATTTAAATTTCGATAAAATCGTTTTTCTTAAAACTACGCTTTGCTTTTGTACCAATAACATCCCAATACTTATTTGGCTCTAAACAAACGCGGCCAGCTCGTTTTGTGGTGATATTATCTGCAGTTAATAGTTCTCCCTCAGCAATATCTGTTTTCGCCACAATACTGCGACGAACCAGATAGTAGTTATCACTTTCCTGTTCAAGCATAAATTTAATACCATCGCCCAAAGCTGCATGTGTTTTATGCAAAATTTCGACATAGTGTTTAAATTCATTAGGTTCCATTGAGGCTGCATGGTCTGGACCAGCCATTGTTTTATCTAAAGTAATATGTTTCTCGAAAATACGAGCACCGAGACTTACACTAATAACCGCTGCATATTCATCAAGCGTATGGTCAGAAAATCCTGTTGCCAAATCAAATACGTTTTTCAACGTTGAAATGGCTTTAAGATTACTTTCTTCAAATAATGCAGGATACTGAGTCACACAGTGTAAAATAGAAACTTGTTGCTTCAACTGTTTACGTACTGAAATTTTAGAATAAGCTTCTCTAAATAGCTGCTGAGATGGTTGAACCTCTGTTCCCTTATCAATAACAAATGCAAATACAGATAAGGCTTGTTCAATATCACCTAAACTTGCTGTTCCAGTAGATAAAATGACATGCTTTTTTGAACATGCAATTTCATAGAGAAATGGTAAATTTGAAATATCAGCAGATGATACTTTTAAGTAAGGCACATCAATTTCATTTACCAAAAACTTTAAACTGTCTGAGTCAAAAGGAGTTGAAATAAATGTAATTTCCTGCTCATCACAGAATTTCTTGATTTCTTCTGTTTGCTCATAAGTCAATTCTAAACTTTTCACAAGCTCTAACTGACTTTGACTAGAACCTGTATTTTCTTTTTGATACGCAGCCATTTCAGTCTGATCAGACAATAGGCTATCTGCTTTAAATGTCTGAAACTTTACTGCGTTTGCGCCACAATCTTTGGCTTTTAAAATAAGCTCTTTTGCTAAATCTACAGAACCATTATGATTTACACCAATCTCTGCAATAACATAAATTTCATCTTGATTAAAGATCATAAAATGGCGCCTTCTTCTTAAAATCTGTCGTTTTAATAACTTCAATTATTTTTTGAGAGGTATTTCCTAAACCTAAAGGTGGAACTACCTGACTCAATTGATCCTTTGGAAAATTTATTGCCTTTTGCAAGGCTTCTACAATTTCATTTTCGTCTAATCGAACATCAAGGATAGATTCGCAACGTAGACGACCTTTTTGTCGATCACCAATATTTACCGTCGGAACCTGTAATGCCGGTGCTTCAGATAAACCACTTGAAGAGTTACCCACCATTGCTAAAGCATTTTTTAAAACACTTAAATAGTTCTGGATACCAAAACTCTTTACAAGTAACACGCGATCCGGCAATTGGGCTTTTAAATCTAACATTGCCTTAACAATATTAGTATTACCGTTATCTGCATTAGGATAACTAAAGACAAAGTTGACGCCATTAATTTGCTTAAGCGCATCAAATAACGGAGCAACATTTTCTTCTAATAAGTTTGTTTCAGGATGGTAAGTGATTAGGAAATATGGCTTTGAAAAATCGAAGTTATATAACTCGCTCAACTCTGAAATACTTTTAAATGTAGTCCGTTGGATATGGTCTAAACCAAGTGCTCCTACATTAAAAACTCTTTCTGGCTGTTCACCTAACTGAATAATCCGCTTTTTATATTCTTCTGCTGCAGCGAAATGAATATTAGACATTTTAGTAATTGCATGACGAATTGATTCATCATACGCACCTTCGGTAATCTCACCACCATGTAAGTGAGCAACAGGTACATGCATGATTAAAGCAGCTTGTGTTACCGCTAATGCTTCAAAACGATCACCCAAAACAACTAATACATCTGGTTGCATACGCTTAAGTGCATCTGCAAATCCAAGCAGGCCTACACCCATTGATTTTACTACAGCTGATGATGTATCGGATGACAAAAGCATTTCTACCGATTCGGTAATTTCAAAACCATCTTTTACAATTGTTTTCCATGTTTCGCCATGCTCTGGTGAATAGTGCATAGCTGTTGCCAAAATTTGTAATTCTAGCTCTGGATCCTGCTGAATATCTCGCATCAACCAATACAGCAAACCATATTCAGCTCGAGTTCCTGTAAAAACAGCTATTTTCTTCATTCTCGTTACTCCAGAGGAACCGAACTTGGAATATTTACAACTCTCTCTTCTAGCCACAATGAGTTAGTTAAATCACCTTGTAATGCATTTTCATACATTGGTAATCTGGTCATTAAAGTCCAGATAGGACGAGTCATAACCTTATTTGAATTGGTTTCATCCAAAATCAAATCTCTTTGAGTTTTATCTTTGCAAATAATTGCATTTAACCAATAGTTAGATTGGCAATTTTCAGGTTCTACAAAGAATGAAATATCAGTATCTTTAAAGAAATTTTGATATTGATGGGCTAAATCACGTTTTTTACTCAGGAATCCTTCTAAGCTTTCCATTTGCGCGCAACCTAAAGCAGCATTCAAATTCGGTAAGCGGTAGTTAAAACCATTTTCATCATGGTAAAACTCATATGGATGCGGTATTTTTGCAGTTGTCGTAATATGCTTAGCTCTTACACCAAGTTCTTCATCCTGACATAAAACCATACCACCACCACCCGTGGTAATGACTTTATTTCCATTAAAACTAAGTGCTGAAACTAAACCAAAAATTCCAGTATGTTTACCTTTGTAATAAGAACCCAAACTTTCCGCAGCGTCTTCAACTAATGCAATGTTCCACTTTGTGACAACTTCTTGAAGCTCATCAATTTCAACTGGATGGCCAAATGTATGCATTGGTACGATTGCAGAAATACGTTTATTAGTAGCTGTATGTTTACACACACCTTGATCATCAAGAAAAGCATTTTCTTGCAAATAAGTATCTAATGCTTTTGGACATAAACCCATTGTTTTCAACGAAACATCAATAAATAATGGTTCTGCACCGATATAAGACAAAGCATTACATGTTGCGACAAAAGTCAGCGCTTGCGTGATTACAATATCGTCGCGCTTTACACCAGCCAATAAAAGAGCAATGTGTAATGCTGCTGTACCATTAACAGTCGCAATAGCTTTAGCACAGCCTGTAAAATGTTGAATCTTAGATTCAAAGTCATTTACATAAGCACCAACACTAGAGACGAAAGTACTATCAATCGTATCTAATACATATTTTTTTTCGTTACCTAGAAAACGAGGTTCATGTAATGGAATAAAATTATTGGTCTGATAGATATCACGTATAAATTGATTAAATTTAGAAGTATCCATTACATTTTCCCATCTAAATATAGCCCTGTTTCTTTATGGCCAAAGTTAGGCATCATATAATTAAATAAATCGACGATTTCTTCTTTGTTCCAATGTTTACTTAGAAGCATGGAGTTAATTTTTTCTTCAAATACTTGTAACTTATCTTCTTCAATATTGAGCTCGTTTTTAATAACACCTAAATTATTAAACCGTTGCATATCTAAAGTTTCATTATCTGTAAAGAACTCTTCAAAATCTTTCTCACCTGTTGTTGTACTACCAGTAAACAAACAAGGCCACTTACCTTGCTTTGGTAAGGTTTGGATTAGGCTACGAGCTTCATCTTCAGACTCACATAAATACGGCTCATATCCAAGGTTATTAAGATATTTGACTGCAATATCAGCAAAAGTAATGAGGTGCAAATGCTCACTAAGTTTAGGGAAAAAAATGTCTCTATTTTCACCTAACAAACAAGACATTAGACATAACTCACCTGACTCTTTTGGAGTAACAAAATAACGGCGAATATCATTTGGAGCTGCAATTGGCTGGTTTTTCTGAATCCGCTGGTTAAAACCATGCAATAAAGAACCATCAGAAAAGGCAACATTAGCAAAACGAGCAGTTGAAATATCAATATATTGGCTTTGGCGCATTAAGAACATTTCCATAATACGTTTAGAACCACCCATCATATTGACTGGATTAGCTGCCTTATCTGTAGAGACACAGAAGTATTTTTTCACACCTTTTGCAATAGACTGTTGAATTGTTTTTTCGGTATTTAAGATATTGACATGAATCATGCGCATCAATGTAAAGGGATCTTTTTCACTACGCACATGTTTTAATGCAGAAAGATTAAGTACATAATCAAAATCTCCATCATTCTCGATATAAGCATCATATTCAGCCGAACCAATATCTAATGCGAATGTTTGGAAATCACCATCAATATAGCCAAAAGAGCTACGAATATCACGAACAACTTCTGTTAGGTTATTCTCAGAAATATCAACAACATGAAGCTTTTTTGGATTGCGTTTAAAAATTTCTTTAACGACCGCTTGTCCAATAGATCCAGCCCCACCCAAAACTAAAAACTTTGATGAGGAAACAATTTCGATTAACTTGTTATTCCAATGTTGAATGTCTTCAACAAAAAGCTCTTGTGTTCTGCCAATTAAATTTAATTGAATATCTGTAGACATTATAAAACCCTAATCAAAGTCTAATATTTGAACTTTCTTTATCCAAAACATATTTCAAATCATAAAGAACATGCTTCTCTTTACCTAAAGCATGAAACTCTTCCACACTCATGGACTTAAACTGATTATGTGCTACCGCTATGACGATCGCATCATACAAGCCTTGTTGTAATTCTTTAATTGGCGCTAAACCATATTCGTGTTGTACTTCTGTATCATCTACCCACGGGTCATAGATATCTAAATCTAAGTCATACTCTTTCAAAGCTTTGATAAAGTCGACAATTTTTGTATTACGAATATCAGGGCAATTTTCTTTAAAACTAAGACCCATTACTAAAATACGAGCGCCAACCACCTGAATACGTTGCTTAACCATCTCTTTAATGAGCTGAGTTGCTACATGCTCACCCATACGATCATTTAAACGGCGAGCTGCTAAAATAATTTCAGGATGCAACCCGATAGATTGGGCTTTATGAGTAAGATAATAGGGGTCTACACCTATACAATGCCCACCTACCAAGCCTGGACGAAATGGTAGAAAATTCCATTTCGTACCGGCAGCCTTGAGTACATCTTCGGTATCAATATCTAATTTATTAAAAATAAGAGCCAATTCATTAATCAGAGCAATATTGACATCACGTTGTGTATTTTCAATTACTTTTGCAGCTTCTGCTACCTTTATATTTGGCGCCTTATGGGTTCCAGCCTCAATAATCAAGTTATATACTTCATCAATATAATCAGCCACCTCAGGTGTTGAACCCGATGTAATTTTTAAAATATTAGTTACACGGTGCTGTTTGTCACCAGGATTAATGCGCTCTGGGCTATAACCTGCAAAGAAATCTTGGTTAAACTTTAAACCAGATACTTTTTCCAAAACAGGAATACATACCTCTTCTGTCGCACCTGGATATACGGTGGATTCATATACCACCACGTCTCCTTTTTTAAGCACTTGACCAATACTAGTGGATGCTTTAATTAAAGGAGTTAAATCGGGCTGTTTAAAATCATCAATTGGTGTAGGTACGGTGACTATAAAAAAATTAGAGTCCTGTAAATCATCTAAATGGGCAGTATAGTTGAGGTGAACAGCTTGCTTTAATTCTTCAGGTGAAACTTCTAAGGTATGATCTTGACCATTCTTAAGCTCATCTATACGTTTTTGATAAATATCAAAGCCGACAACGGGCACTTTTTTTCCAAACTCAACTGCCAACGGCAAGCCAACATAGCCTAACCCAATAATTGCTATTTTTAATTTGGCAATTTGCATATAAACGAGCCTTTTTCCTTAGAGTTTATATCTAATAAATCATGCTTTTGGCACTTACAATGCAGCGTACTATATCAGATTTTAAGTTAACGCCGCATAGCAATTGTATAAATGTGTTTACAGCACTTATAAGTAGAATTTATCAGTTTAGCTAAAATCATACATTTTTAATATTTCTCATGAATGACTGTAGTCTAAATGGGCTAATCAGATAAACTAAACATACAAAGCTCTGCGATTTTTCGGTGTTTTTTCATTTCTTTTCAGCTAGAATCAGTTCAGCCTGCGTTTAATAGACACTTGTTACTATGCAGTGGACAATATCAATTAAAGATAAATACACAAAGGGTTGCGTGTGAAGTATTGCCAGTTTTTCTCTGTTCTTGCCTTAAGTTTAAGTGCTGCTAGTTGTGCGGTTACTTCCGGTTTACAAACTTACGATATTCCTAATGAAGGTGTTTATAAAACGGACCTCGGAACTACAGTTAACGTAGTAAAAATTTCTCAAGAAACATTACCGGCAATTCAACCTGCACAGATCGACTATCAACGTGACTATGCAACTCTTTTTAAAACTCAACAACCTATATATCGTTTAAGTCCTGGTGATGTGCTTTCGATTCAGCTCTGGGCCTATCCTGAAATTACTCCCCCTGTAAATAGCATTAGTAACGAACAATCCATTCAAGCCAATGGCTATCCAATTGATCAGAGTGGATATATTCAATTTCCTCTAGTCGGCCGTTATAAAGCCTCTGGTAAAACCCTTGCCCAAGTCAACCGTGAGCTACACAGCCAACTTGCTCGTTTTTTAAAAAATCCTGATGTTATTGTTCGAGTTCTTTCCTATGAAGGCCAACGTTTTTCTGTACAAGGTAGTGTACTAAAAGGCGGACAATTTTACTTAAGTGATCAACCTGTAAGCGTATATACAGCTCTCGGTCTCGCGGGTGGAGTGACGGATAAAGGTGATAATACTTATATTCAACTTATTCGAAATGGAGTTACGTATAATTTAAATACAATTGAATTAGAAAAAGCCGGTTATTCGCTACATAAATTACTCGTTCAGCCAAATGATACTATCTATGTCAGCACACGTGAGAACCAAAAAGTTTATGTGATGGGAGAAGCTGGTAAAAACCAAGCATTACCAATGCGTGATCAAGGCATGACTTTAAGTGATGCTTTGGGGGAAAGTCAGGGGCTCAATCCTCTATCTGCTAGTGCGAGTCGCATCTATGTTTTGCGTACTAACCCGAATGACCGTACAACTGAACTTTACCATCTAAACTTAATGAGTATTGGTGACTTTGGTTTAGCTAATCAGTTTAAATTACGTAGTAATGATATTATTTATGTTGATGCGACTGGCTTAACTCGCTGGCAACGTGTGGTCAACCAGATTATTCCATTCTCAAGTGCGTTATATAACATAGACCGTTTGGGACAGTAATATTATGCAATTTAAGAATATTTTGGTGGTCTGTATTGGAAATATCTGCCGAAGTCCCATGGCAGAGTACTTCTTAAAACAGCAATATCCTCAATTGAATATCGAGTCTGCAGGTATTTCTGGGCTTATAGGCCATCAAGCAGATGAGAAAGCTCAACTTTGTATGCAACGTCTAGGCATTGACATGCAATCCCATATTGCAAGAAAGTTAAATGCTGAACATATTAAAAAAGCCGACCTTATTTTGGTCATGAGTCAAAACCAGCAAAAGCATATTGAACAAACCTGGCCTTTTGCAAAAGGTAAAACGTATCGTTTAGGTCATTGGCAAAATAAAAATGTGCCCGATCCGTATCAACATGATCAAGCTGTATTTGATGAAACTTGCCAACTCATTCAACAATGTGTGGCTGACTGGAAACCTTATATTTAACGCCTAGATTTTAAGCTTATGAACCAAAATACTAATACCGAAGATACAATCGATTTAAAAGAATTGTTTTTCTCACTCATTGCACAGTGGAAGCTTATTGCTCTATGCATTATTTTGAGCCTAGTATGTGCTCTACTCTATTTACGTGTCACTCCAGATACCTATTCGGTAGATGCATTGGTTCAGGTTGAAGACAGTAAAGGTGCTTCTGCAGCACTTTTAGGCGAATTGTCCAATATGATTGAACAAAAGTCACCAGCTCAAGCAGAAATTGAGATTTTAAAATCTCGACTAGTTTTAGGGTCAGTCATTAAAGACTTACATCTCAATATACGAGTTTCTAGTACAGAAAATACGCTTACCCACCGTTTATTAACTAATAGCGACTATAAAACTGAATATAATAAAAAATCTGTCATTTTTAAGGATGGGCTCAAAAGTTTTGAAGTTAGACAGTTTGAAATTCCCGCTTATTATCTCGATAGAAATTTGCATCTTAATTTTGATAAACAATCCTTACGCCTAACTGATCCTAATACTGAACAAACTATATTGACGCTGCCACTTAATCAGTTAAACCAAGTTAGAGGCCCACATGGAACTTGGAAAGTTGCTATCTTTACAAAAGATCAGTTTGATGCAACATATAATATTACCAATCTATCGATACCTGCTGCTGTAAATGCTATTAGCTCAAATTATTCTGTTGCAGAACGAGGGAAACTGACAGGTGTTTTAGGCTTAACCTATCAAGGTGAGGATAAACAACACATTACTGAAGTTTTAAATGCTATTTTAACAACTTATAGTGCCCAAAATATTGAACGTCGCTCTGCAGAATCCGGTCAAACCTTAAAATTCCTAGACGAACAGCTTCCCGACCTTAAAAAACAATTAGATGATGCGGAACGTCAATTTAATAAATTCCGTCAACAATACAACACGGTTGATGTCACTAAAGAATCTGAATTGTATTTAACTCAAAGCATTACTTTAGAAACTAAAAAAGCCGAGCTTGAACAAAAACAAGCAGAAATGGCAGCTAAATATACGGCTGAGCACCCGGCAATGCGAGAAATTAATGGGCAGTTAGGCGCTATTAATAAACAAATTGGTGAACTCAACAGCACTTTAAAGCAACTTCCAGATGTACAACGTCAATACTTACAGTTGTATCGTGAAGTTGAAGTAAAAAATCAGCTCTATACAGCCCTTTTAAACTCTTACCAACAACTTCGTATTGCAAAAGCTGGTGAAATTGGTAATGTGCGTATTGTTGATACTGCGGTTGAACCAATTAAACCAATTAAACCTCAAAAGTTCCAAATTTTAATTTTGTCATTATTTTTGGGAGGTTTTATTGGTATCTTAGTTGCGTTACTCCGTAATATGCTACGTACAGGTATTAAAGATTCTGGACAAATTGAAAATGAATTGGATTTACCGGTTTATGCAACCGTACCTCGTTCTCCAATTCAGGAAAGTCGTATCAAGATTTTAAAGAAGAAGAAAAGTATTCCTATTCTTGCAGTTAAAAATAGTGATGATATTGCGATTGAAAGTTTACGTAGTATCCGTACAGCTATCCACTTTGCATTAGCAAATGCAAAAAATAATATCATTATGATTGCAGGCCCTTCTCCAGAAGTGGGTAAATCGTTTATTTCAATTAACTTGGCGACTATTTTTGCACAAGGCGATAAACGAGTACTATTGATCGATGCCGATATGCGCCGTGGTTATATGCATAAATATTTTGATGTGGATGTGAAGCCAGGTTTATCAGAACTTTTAAGTGGACAAGCTGATTTACAAAAAGTATTGCACAAAACTCAGGTAACTAACCTAGATGTGATTACTCGTGGTAAGAGTCCAACAAATCCTTCAGAGATTTTAAGCTCAAACCAGTTCAAGGAATTACTTGAGCAGCTTCAAAGCCAATATGACCACATCATTATCGATACTCCCCCAGTACTTGCAGTAACCGATGGTATTATTATTTCGCAATATACTGGTGTGAACTTAATTGTTGCGCGTTATGCTAAGTCACAAATGAAAGAGCTTGAATTAACCCTTAATCGCTTTGAACAGGCGGGTGTTAAAGTCAACGGCTTTATTCTCAATGATATTCAACGTGCTAGCGCTGGCTATGGTTATGGCTATAACTATGCTTATGCCTATAAGGCACAAAAAGAAGACTAATTAAAACTCTTCATAAAACCGGATCAAATGATCCGGTTTTTTTATTTGCTTTTTAAGTTTTGCCACATTAAAACTAACTAAAATATATAAAAAACCACTCGTTTTTTTTGTTAAACATTCTATGCTTAAGTCGAAGCATGCTAAGATCGAAGCAGCCTTTTAGACTCAAATGATTATTTTTGGAACCCTTTATGAGTAAAGCCTTACCCATTGCTGTCGCTGTAGTTTTAGGCGGTGCTGCACTTGTACCTGTATATTATGCAACTCAACATCCGACCACAGAAGTCGGACGTAAAGCAGACAAAAATGCTTCTCCAATTCAAAAAATCAGTTATGTTCTTGGGTATGAAGTTGCTCAACAAACCCCTCCTGAGCTGGATACCAAAGCATTTGTTCAAGGGATCCATGATGCGCGTAATAAGCAGCCTAGTGCTTATACTCAAGAAGATTTAAAAGCTGCCGTTGCTGCTTATGAAAAAGAGTTACAACAAAAAATGCAGCATCAAGACAAACCTGAGCAAGCGGGTACAGCTACTGACTCTGCAGATGCACAGTTCCTTGCAGAAAACAAAACGAAAGCTGGCGTAAAAACCACTGCATCAGGTTTGCAATATATCATTACTAAAGAAGGTACTGGTAAACAGCCAACTGCTCAGTCTGTTGTCAAAGTACATTATGAAGGTCGCTTAATTAATGGACAGGTTTTCGATAGTTCTTATAAGCGTGGTCAACCAGTAGAATTCCCGCTTAACCAGGTCATTCCGGGTTGGACTGAAGGTCTTCAACTCATGAAAGAAGGTGGAAAAGCGACTTTCTTCATACCATCAAATCTTGCATATGGCCCACAAGAGCTTCCTGGAATTCCAGCAAACAGTACACTGATTTTTGATGTAGAACTCATTTCAGTGAAATAATAACAATCCAGGAGAGTCGTTATACTCTCCTGTTTTTTTGGAAAATGACATGAAAAAAATCAGTTTGGTTATTGCAGCGTCAACGATGAGTTTATCTGTTTTTGCTGCTGCACCGATAACAAATAAAAGCCCGGCAAAAGATCAGTTTAGTTATAGTTATGGTTATTTAATGGGCCGTAATAATACTGATGCGTTAACAGATTTAAATCTTGATATTTTTTACCAAGGTTTACAAGAAGGTGCTCAAAATAAGACAGCACGCCTAACTGATGAAGAAATGGCGAAAGCAATTAATGATTATAAAAAAACATTAGAAGCTAAACAGCTAGTCGAATTTCAAAAACAAGGTCAACAAAACGCTCAGGCTGGTGCAGCTTTTCTGGCAGAAAATGCTAAAAAATCTGGTGTGATTACGACTAAATCAGGTCTGCAATATCAGGTATTAAAAGAAGGCACTGGTAAAACACCTAAAGCCACCTCTCGTGTAAAAGTAAACTATGAAGGACGTTTACTCGACGGAACTGTATTTGATAGTTCAATTGCACGTAATCACCCTGTTGATTTTCAGTTAAATCAAGTGATCGCCGGATGGACCGAAGGTTTACAAACTATGAAAGAAGGCGGTAAAACCCGTTTCTTCATTCCAGCTAAACTTGCTTATGGCGAAGTTGGCGCTGGGGATAGTATCGGTCCAAATAGCACTTTAATTTTTGATATTGAGTTGCTACAAGTTTTGCCAAAATAATTTTCGAAGATAAAAAAAGCGATCTAAATTGATCGCTTTTTTATTTTAGTGTTTTAAATCTCTCGGTCTAAAGCCTGTCAGTAATAAGCCAATTAAGTAAGCGATCACACCTACAACGCATAAACCTACTACCTCTGCAACACGAATCCATTGAGAGAGTTCACCGTTATACCAATTTAACCCGAACCAAAGCGCTGCAATCATCGCGAGGTTAGCCAAACCATATTGAAGTGCCAGTTTTTTCCAATGTGCCCCAAATCGGAAAATATTACGCTTATGTAGATAAAAATAGAGCAAACCTGCATTTACTAAAGCTGAACCAGAAGAGGCTAATGCAAGCGCCATATGCTCTGCATGCCAATTGATCAGTTTAAAAAATCCAATAAATACAACGTTTAAAATCGCATTGGCAGCAACCGACATTAAACCCACACGGACTGGCGTTTTGGTATCTTGCTGCGCATAGAAACCTGGTGCAAATACTTTAATTAACATGAAGGAAATTACACCAGCGCTCATACACTGCAATGCAAGTGCTGTCATTTGTGTATCGCGTAAATCAAACTCACCACGCTGGAATAATGCTTGAATAATCGGTGTTGAAAGCATAAATAAAGCAATACTTGCTGGCAAACCAACCAACACAATCACTTTTGCTGCCCAATCAATCATACTGCGAAACTTAGCCTGATCTTGCTCTGCATGACGTGCTGATAGTGAAGGCAAAATCACTGTACCAATCGCAACACCAATTAATCCTAAAGGTAGCTCAGTCATACGTTCGGCACTGTAGAGCCAAGACACTGAGCCATCTTGCATGAAAGATGCCCAAATCGTATTTAGCAATAGGTTAATCTGAGTCACAGATACACCAAATAATGCTGGAAGCATTAATTTTAAAATACGTTCTACACCTTCATGTTTAAAATCAACTTTCGGTGGAATCAGTAGTTTTTTACGCCATAACTCAGGAATTTGTATAGCTAACTGTAAAATACCAGCCGCAACAACTGACCAACCTAAAGCTTTGATTGGCTCAGCCATATACGGTGTAAGCCACCACGCTCCTGCAATCATTGCTACGTTCAGTAAAACAGGTGAAAAAGCTGGCGAGGCAAACGAGCCATAACTGTTTAAGATGCTGCTGGCAAAAGCCGTAAGCGACATAAACATTAAATATGGAATGGTCAGACGGAACATACTGACCGCTAAATCAAACTTTTCAGGGTCATTATGGAAACCCGGCGCATACATATAGATAATTGCTGGAGCTAAAACCAT
This sequence comes from Acinetobacter sp. OYA S30, assembly GCF_033599315.1. Lineage (NCBI taxonomy): Bacteria > Pseudomonadati > Pseudomonadota > Gammaproteobacteria > Moraxellales > Moraxellaceae > Acinetobacter > Acinetobacter sp. OYA S30. The sequence goes on along the minus strand of NZ_JAWVAV010000017.1, from coordinate 29,538 downwards.
AGCCACGAAAGTCAGTAAAGTCATGACTGTCAGCAAACAGCCAAATACTCGACTAATTAAGATCTGCACTTCTGCATGCGCACGACCTGTTTTATATTCGGTCAATACTGGAATAAAAGCCTGTGAAAAAGCCCCTTCGGCAAACAACCGTCGAAAGAAGTTGGGAATACGAAAAGCCACAACGAAGGTATCAAAATCTTTACCCGCACCAAACACGTTGAGCAATACGACATCTCGTACTAAGCCCAATACCCGTGACAACATCGTCATCGCACTGACAATAAAAGTCGATCGCCATAATGCCATCGTACTCACCTACAGCTATATTCGAAAGTCGCTATTGTAATGAAACTAGAAAATCTTTTCGTTGTGAAATGATGAATGAACTCAAGTTTTTTTCTGTGCTAACAACTGCCTAAAGTGCTGCCATTTAAAATAAGGTCCCGGATCGGTTTTTCGGCCCGGTGCAATGTCTGAATGCCCTGCAATATGGTTTTTAATTTCAGGATAGGCCTGACGAATAGCAGTAACAACGTCAGTTAGCACTTCATATTGTACGTCTTCAAAAGGTAAATCATCACTTCCTTCAAGCTCAATACCAATTGAATAATCATTACATTCAACTTTGGCTAAGTAGCTTGAACGCCCTGCATGCCATGCACGATCATTAAAGTTAACAAACTGTAGGACTTCACCTGTTCGTAAAATTAACAGGTGTGTAGAGACTTGCATACCTTCAATAGTCTGAAAATAGGGATGAACGGACCAATCTAATTTATTTTGGAAAAACTGTTCAATATAGCCTCCCCCAAACTGAGAAGGCGGCAAGCTAATATTATGAACCACAATCATTTGTATTTCGGTACCAGCGGGACGCTGGTTAAAATTTGGAGAAGGTACTTGTCTCGCCCCTTTTAATTTTCCATCTATAACTTCATACGGTGTGATTTGCTTCATTGAAATGCCAATAAATTGCTTGCCAATTGTTTTAGTTTAAAACAGTTAATTGCTTTTCAGAGTATTCAGGATGATTGTTTATCGCGATTAATCTGATAAAACAGCTTATTTTTAAAGTCGACGGTGCTAATATATCGCAAGTTTTAGGGTCATCGACAAAATGGAAACCGTATGAGCATACCTCAGTCTTTGCTTGAACAGTCAATTCAAATCAATATTCAACAAGCATTACAAGAAGATATTGGGGACGGTGACATTACCGCCATGCTCACACCTGAAGATGAACAGGCTACCGCAACTATCATTAGCCGTGAAGATATGGTTTTAGCTGGACAGCCTTGGGTGAATGCGCTCATCTCAGCGTATGACAACACTGTACAGGTGACTTGGTTAAAACAAGAAGGTGACCATGTTGCTGCAAATGAAGCCTTTTTAAAGCTTGCTGGTTCTGCACGTAGCTTACTGACTGTAGAGCGTCCTGCTTTAAACTTTATTCAAACATTATCAGCTGTGGCTACAAAAACTGCTGAATATGTTCAGCATCTTGAAGGTTTAAACACAAAGCTTCTCGATACACGTAAAACTTTACCGGGCTTACGTATTGCACAAAAATACGCCGTAACCGTCGGCGGCGGACAAAATCACCGCCTCGGTTTATTTGATGCATTCTTAATTAAAGAGAATCATATTATGGCAGCGGGCGGTATTGTCCAAGCGATTGCAAAAGCACATCAAATTGCGCCGGGTAAACCTGTTGAAGTCGAAGTTGAAACTTGGGATGAGCTAAACCAAGCGCTTGAAGCAGGTGCAGACATTGTTATGCTCGACAACTTTAGCCAACAACAAATGATTGATGCTGTAAAACACGTGGCGGGTCGCTGTAAACTCGAAGCTTCGGGCAATATCACTATTGAAAACTTACGCGAAGTAGCGACTACTGGTGTCGACTATATTTCTATGGGCGTGTTGACTAAAGATGTCAAAGCCGTTGATTTATCAATGCGTTTTAATGCCTAAATAAAATCAGCATCGTTATTGGTATTTTTTTGCGACTTGGTCATGTCTGCCACTTGTGTTTTTTGCCATGCTGACTGAGTCGCTTGTGCCCCACTATCCCGTGGATCGGCAGCCATTAAAACAAAAGTAACTACTGCTAATAATACAATAAAACCTTGTAGCATAAATTTTCCCCATCACTTTAAAAAATTAGGGTTTCAAGGTAAAAGATAAATATGACCAGGCTTAGGAGATTCTGTTACAAAAGGTAAGCCTTTATTTTTATTATTCATCTATACGACAAGTTATTGCCTCTCTTCATTTATATTTCCCAACATTAGATTGTGTGAGATGTCATCTACAACCTGCCCAAAATCTATAAATATATTGTTTTTGCAATAAATCAGTTATATGCAGAAAGAGAACAGGTTTTGTAGATGACAAATGCATTTGGTTACTTTGGGCGAAACCAAAGTAACGAATTAGCTACTTCCACTGGATGAATAAACGATAAGACTCCGTCGTGCTAACTAATTTAAAATAATTATTAACTAAGACTTCAGCTTAATATTCATGCATTACAGCAACTTAAGACTCTACATACCCCATATATGGATCAGAAATTGAATCTTCTTGAGTTTCTATACGTCCTGCAAAACGGCGACTAAACGTCGCATCGTCCGCTAATGTCACTGTAAAATCATACCAACCACCAAATTCAGACATATCCCAAACCAGTTCTTTTTCAGAACTATTAGTTTCTATCATCCATGTCTTGTTTGGTAGATAAGCATTAGCTTTGACGTTGAGCTTGACTGACTTATTACCATCATGACGCACTTTTAAATATAAATTCGCATCACATTCTTCTACACATACTCTAATTTCCGGTAATGCTTGAGTCTGATTAGCTTGACTTAAATTACCTTTAAAAGCACGGTGAAAACCATTTGGTCCAAGGACCCATAAATCATACTGTCCATTGATAGTATTCCACACGTCATCAAGCTGTTTGCCCGCCTCAACCATATAACGGCGTGGAATTGCCGTAAGATCTAATCGGTTATAGACATGGAAAACGGCTGCCTGTTTACCCGTATTGGAGAACATCAGCTTAACCGTTTTTTGAGTGGCATCGACTTTGGCACTAGTGTGCAAAATATAAGGTAAAGCACGCGAAGGTCGAATTCCTATTTCCTGCTGAGGAAATTGTTGCTGGCTCGGAACAGAAACTTGCGGCAATAGTTCTTGAGCGACACGAATCGCATCGGCTTCGGCTTTTGTTTTCTTCCCATCTAGTTCAGCAACAGGCAAAAGATTCGGTGTTTTAAAATTAAATGCCGTTGTTAAATCACCACATACAGCACGGCGGTATGGGCTAATGTTAGGTTCTTGCACACCAAAACGTTTTTCTAAGAATTGTAAAATAGAAGTATGATCAAAGACTTGAGAATTTACCCATCCTCCACGGCTCCACGGCGAAATCACATACATTGGAACGCGTACACCTGGGCCATACACCCGTCCGTCTGTTTCGGGTTGAGATTTTGAAGTCGCCACTGCTGGATGGTTAAAGTATTCATAAGATACTTGTTGGTCCGTTAAAGTGGTTTTTCCATATACAACACCGTTTATATCTTTAGAAGGTGCGCTTGGTGAAGGAACATGGTCAAAGAAACCGTCATTTTCATCGAAGTTCACCAATAAAACGGTTTGGCTCCACACTTGAGTGTTTTCAGTTAATGCATTTAATACTTCCTGAATATACCAAGCGCCTTGTACAGGACTAGATGGCCCCGGATGTTCACTGTAAGTTGCAGGAGCAACTAACCAACTCACTTGCGGTAATTTACCCTGCGCAATATCAGCTTTAAAAGTTCCTAAAAAACCACCGTCCGGCATGGTATTGGCAATACCTTTGTAAAGTGGTTGAGTCGCATCAATCTTTTCATCATATGCTGGACAAATGAGCGTATCGTTACTAACAGGCTGACCAGATTGCTCATTTGCACGGCGATATTGCTTGAAACCAGCTAAAGGGTTATCAGTAAAGTTATCCGGCATGTTTTGATAAACTTTCCATGTCACGCCGGCCTGCTGTAAACGCTCAGGATATGTCGTCCATTCATAACCTTCTGTTGATGGTCCAATCCCATCAAATTCATTGACCACACTCGCAACACCTGCACCTGTAGGGCCATTGGTTCCCGTCCAGATAAATTTACGGTTCGGGTTAGTTCCCGCGTGCATGGCACAGTGGTAGGCATCACAAATCGTAAAAGCATTCGCTAAGGCAAATTGATATTCAACTTCTTGTTTTTTGTAGTAGCCCATCGACTGCGGTTGTTTATGCGCTACCCAATCACTCATACGCCCATTATCCCAAGCACCTTGACCATCTGACCATGAATGATTTGTACCAGTAACACGCTGAGCATTTCCTAAACGACTATCTAAGTGGTATGGCAATACTTTCTTTTTGTTGGCGTCATATTGTTCCCAAACCTTTCGACCTTCTGTCATAGGAATGGTAAAACGGTCGCCGAAACCACGTACACCTTTGAGTGTTCCAAAATAATTATCAAATGAACGGTTTTCCTGAGTCAAAATCACAATGTGTTTAACATCTTGAATTGTTCCACTTTCAACTTTGGCGTCAATTGCTAACGCTTTTTGAATACTCAGCGGGAAACTCGCTAGAGCAGCGGTCCCAAACATTGTTTTTGTAGAATTTAAAAGAAATTCGCGACGATTCATTAGTTCTATCCTGAGTTCTTATTATGGTGCACAGTGCATTTTGCAATTACTGGTAGGCGGTGTTGTTGGCGATGAATTATCTGAGTCGTTATCATCGTTACAAGCACTGAGCATGAGTGCTAAAGATGTAATTAATAAAATTGAAAGTTTTCGCATTGTTTTTTCCCAAACGGTTTAAATGCGAACTACTAATAAAGCGAAAAGGTGACAGGCAAGTGATGTTTTTATGTCGATTTGATGAAGGCATAAAAAAACGCATCCAAAGATGCGTTTTTTAGAAAACTTAAACTTACCAGCCTAAAGCTTCTTGTTGCTTTTTAATGAGCTCGGCAATTCCTTTTTCGGCCATTTCTAACATAGCATTGCTTTGAGCACGGGTAAATGGTTTATCTTCAGCTGTACCTTGAATTTCAATAAACTCGCCTGCTTGTGTCATCACTACATTTAAGTCAGTTTGACAGTTCGAGTCTTCTTCATAACAAAGATCAAGTAATACTTCATCTTGATACATACCTACAGAAATTGCAGCAACTAAGCCTTTAAGCGGATCTTGCTTAATTTTTTTCTGTGCAAGTAAAACATTCATCGCATCAACCAATGCTACAGCAGCACCAGTGATTGAAGCAGTACGTGTACCACCATCAGCCTGAATGACATCGCAGTCGATCGTAATCGTGTTTTCACCAAGCTTTTTCAAATCAACCATCGCACGTAGGCTACGACCAATCAGGCGTTGGATTTCTTGAGTACGACCAGTTTGTTTACCACGAGCAGCTTCACGGTCACAACGTGAGTGTGTTGAGCGCGGTAACATGCCATATTCTGCTGTTACCCAGCCTTGACCTTGGCCTTTTAAAAAGCGTGGCACTGAGTTATCAATGCTTGCAGTACAAAGGACTTTAGTGTGACCAAATTCGACCAGCACAGAACCTTCAGCATAACGGGTGTAGTTTCGTGTAATTTTCACTTCACGTAATTGGTCTAATGCACGTTGGTCAATACGCATAATCCTTCCTAAATTCTCTTAAATACAAACTTGGGCATAGTATAGCAAAGGATTTTGACAGGTTGAGTTTATTCCCTACTTTCAAATGTAAGTCTGCACTTTTCATGACTTAAAAATAAAAATAGCCCCTTTTTAGGAGCTATTTATTGGTCTATCTATTAGGCAAATTTGAATTTTGCTTTTAATTTTTCTAATGTCTGCATCACTTTTGCAGTGGTGTGGTTTGGTAATAAGCATTTTGCTAAACGCACCCATACACTCCAGAACTGACGCATGAAATTAGCTTCATTGTAGTTAATGCCGTATTCTACACAGAGTGCCTTAATTTTCGGTGCTACTTCTTTATAGCGGTTGGCAGGCATATCTGGGAATAAATGGTGTTCGATTTGATGGCTTAAATTACCACTCATAAAATGAAGCCATTCTGTACCACTAAAATTACTTGAACCACGAATCTGACGTAAATACCACTCTGCCTTAGTTTCAGTATCGGTATTATCCGGCTCAAACGTTTCTGCATCTTCAGTAAAGTGACCATTAAAAATCACAGCAGATGACCACAAGTTACGAATAATATTAGCAACTACATTGCCTGCAAAAACCGGTAAAAACATAGGACCAGAGATCACAGGGAAAAACACATAATCTTTTAAAACTTGGCGCGTCGCTTTTTTACGGACCTTAGCCGCATCTTTCCACACCTGTTTCCAGCTTTTGGTTTTATAAACTAATGCATCTTCAAGATGTAGATTTTGTACACCTACATACCATTCAAAGAAAAACATTAACTGTAGAGCCAAAGGAATATTAAATAGGTGACGAGGTTCCCACTTCTGTTGATCGCTTACTCGCAAAATACCATATCCGACATCATGGTCTTTACCGACAATATTGGTATAGGTGTGGTGTACATAGTTGTGTGTTTCACGCCAGTCATCACCAGAGGCAATGGTATCCCAATCATAGGTATTACCATTCAGACTTGGTTCATTTAGCCAGTCAAACTGACCGTGCATAACGTTATGACCAAGTTCCATGTTTTCTACAATTTTAGAAATACCCAGTAAACCTGTACCCAATAACCAGACAGGTGGAATCCAACCACCAAACATCAACATGCCACGTGATGCGATTTCGGTATAGCGAACAAAATTACGGACTTTGTAGATATATTTTGCATCTTGCTCACCAAGACTTTGCATAACATCTTGACGAATCTGTTCAACACGGCGGCCAAATTCTTCAATTTGCTCAGGGGTTAAATGAGCAGATTTAGAAGCCATAGAAACTTTTAATGCCATATTCATAGGGTTAATCCTCTGTAATTCTTTTTATAGATCAATTGTGACTGGGCTTAATGCCTGGCTCACGCATAGTTTAATTGGACGGTTCGGTTGGTCTTCAATTTCACCTGTTAACAGGTTTTGAGTAACTCCGCTCACTTTGGTACAACTGCATTTATTACAAACACCCATACGGCAGCCATGTTGCGGGCGTAGTCCCGCCTGCTCTGCACTGCTCAGTAAATTTGTTTCAGCTAAAAATTCGTGTTGAGCACGGCGGAAAATAACAGGCTGTGCTGCATGTGTACCAGTCACTTGAAGTGGTTGGAAATATTCTTGGTGAAGCTGAGACTGAGCACCTTTTTGCGCATAAATTTCATTCGCCTGCTGCATCATGCCGTGGTGCCCACATATATAGGTCGCAGTCTGCGCAAAATCTGGAACCAGCTTTTGTAGTAAGCTTTCCGTTAAATGTTGTTTTTGCTCGGTGGTATTAAAAAAATGATATTGAAGCTGTGGGTACTGCTCTGCCAAAGCTTTTAATTCGGCATGAAAAATTTCTGCACGATTAAAATAAATGACATGGATTTGTTCAAGCTGCTGTTTTAAAGCTTGCTGCAAGAGTGAATAAATTGCAGTAATACCACTTCCTGAGGCAATTAAAATTGCAGGCCGCTGACCTTGATGCAAAGTAAAATCACCTTGAGGCTGTGAAATCTCAACACACTCGCCTACATGTAATAGTTGAGCTGCACGAGACACTAAGCCTTGTACTTTAATACCTAAAGCGATTTCACCTTGAGTGGTTACTTCAATAATCGAATAGCTACGTTGTTGGTAAACGCCATCGATAAGCAACGTCAGTAGAATGCTTTGTCCCGCTCGAACTTGATCGAAATTAAAATTACGATTTGGTTTAAGCTTGATCAGTACCATATCGGTATGAAGCGGCTGAACAGCGGTAACTTCTGCAAGTACCCTTTTCCAAGCCCAAGTCGCGTTAATTTTCTGCAAAACAAAATCAACGAAATCTTCTCGTACCCAATGTGGTTGATAGTTAAGTGTTGCGTTCATACGTTCCTCTTTTGTTTCTGGCTATTTATTTGAGTGAACACATGTTCGTATAGTGAACATATGTACACTATATTTATAAGTGTTCACTAAGTCAACACTTGTTCACTATTTTTTTTATGAAAGTTTGCTCTTTTTTGTTAGACTTTGGCTCACGGTTTAAATAGGTTTTTTTAATGTCGATACGGGATGAACGAAAACAGCAAAGTCGTCAGGCACTTCTCGATGCAGCCTTGCATCTGAGCACGTCTGGGCGTTCGTTCAGTAGTATCAGTTTGCGTGAAGTTGCACGTGAAGTGGGTTTAGTGCCAACAGCGTTCTATCGTCATTTTCAAGACATGGATGAACTCGGGAAAGAGTTGGTTGACCAAGTTGCCCTACATTTAAAAAGCGTTTTACATCAACTCGGCCAGAGTTATTTACAGCACAAGTCTGCAAAAACCCAAACCAGTATTGAGCTATTTGTACAGGCAGTGAATCATAGCCCTAAACAGTGGCAATTTATGATTGCTGAACGTTGGGGTGGTTCAGAGACGGTCCGTGCAGCCATTGCTAGAGAAATTGAATTTTTGATTGAAGATCTCACAACAGATCTGACTAAACTCGAAAATTTTAAACATATTCAAAATCCTCAAGACTTAAATGTCTTATCTACCATTTTGACCAATATGTCATTTACATGGGCAATGACGTGGCTCAACCTCGCCAAACAATATCAAGGTGAGCAACTTAAACAGCAACAAACTGCATTTATTGAAAATGCGTCTACACAAGTTCGCTTACTGTTTAGAGGCATTGCTAATTGGGAACGGTAAAACTGGCAAATGACAAAAAACAGGTTATGTGTTAATACGTAAAGAGTGAAAGAAAAAGGCGAAAATTTCGAGAAAAGTCTTTTTCTTTTTACAGGAAGTAAACTATTCGTTAGGCCAAACTGGTGTGGGAATACCTATGAATCTTGATCGTCATACACAGTTTTTGATGCGCAAAGAAAAAATTCTAAGCGTTGCAGAAAAATTGTTACTAGAAAACAATCAGGAAATTACTCTAGATGAATTAGTGGCCGAGCTAGATATTGCAAAAGGTACGCTTTATAAGCACTTTAGAAGTAAAAATGAACTTCTGCTTGAATTGATTATTCAAAATGAAAAACAAATTTTAGAAATTTCTCAAAAATATAATACTGATTTTAAAGAGTATGCACCACGGTACATGCTCCACCATTTGCTCACACCGGGAAAAACGATTTTATTGCATCAACTTGAAGAAAATCTGACGATGACAGAGTCTAAGTTGAAGCATCTTTTTGAAGAGCTTTATGAAGTTCGTCAACAACGTATTCTAGCGATTAAAGACATTACAGAAAGTTATTTAAAATCATTAAATTATGATATGTCGATTCGTGACTATTTATCTTATATCTGGTCACTCACTTACGGTGCATCGTTGCTTTTAAACTCAACTTATTATCAGCGCTCGATTGGTTCTCGCCAAAAATTAATTAATTTATATATTAACCAAGCCTTATCACTACCTACCCAAACCACCAATTTTGATGCGCTAAATTTTCAGATAGAAGACGAGAATTCTCAAAATTAATTGAATTATTTCGTGATTATGAAATAAATTTTATAAAAAAGGGCTTCATAAGAAGCCCTTTTTTAAAGCAATAAACTTTTATTTTGCCTTACGTTCTTTTTCAATTAAGTAATTAAGGACTTGGGTAACTTTACCATCTTCACCTTGCACCACATATTTACCATTAACGACTACTGCTGGAACGCCTGTTAATTGGTACTGTTGAGCAAGTTTATTTGACTCGGCAACTTTTGCAGTTACAGCAAATGAGTTGTAAGTACTATTAAATTTTTGTTCAGGCACACCGTAACGAGTAAAGAATTTAGCCGCAGAAGCTTGGTCAAAAATCTGCTGACCATTCACCTGAATTGCATGGAATAATGGTAAATGCGTGCGCTTACGTACACCTAATGCCTCAGATGTATAGTAAGTACGTGCCCCTTGTTCCCATACTTTGTTCATGGCTGCTGGCGTACGCACAAAACGTACATCACTCGGAATTTGTTTTAACCACGTTTGCATATGTGGTTCAAGTTTAAAACAGTGCGGACAGCCATACCAAAAGAACTCACGAACTTCGATTTTCCCCGGTACTTCCACTTTGCCTGGATTGGCGATTACGGTGTAGTCTTTACCAGCAACAAAATCTGCTGCCATTGCACTACCCGATACGGCCATAATTGCTGCACTCAAACCACCCAAAACCAATTTTTTCATTGTTACAGCTTTTCCTCTAAGTTGTTATGCATTAGCTTATGCCCTAAATATAAAACAAATATGCTAAATTCGTTTTGCTTCTGTGAAGTTTTTTATTGGGTTTATCGCTTTTTTCCCAATAATCGCTACACTAACGGCGAACTACATCAAAAAGATAACCCAAGTTTAGAGGTGACACCATGTCGCAATTGAATGTTGATTTACAAGAAATCGCAAAATTTGAAGCACTTGCTGCCAAATGGTGGGATCAACATTCTGAATTTCGCCCACTTCATCAAATCAATCCTTTACGCTTAAACTGGATTGATGAACGTGCAGGTGGCCTTGCCGGTAAAAAAGTACTTGATGTCGGCTGTGGCGGCGGTATTTTGGCTGAAAGCATGGCACGTCGTGGAGCAGATGTACTGGGCATTGATATGGGTGAAGCGCCTTTAGCTGTAGGCCGTTTGCATGCTCAACAAGAAAATGTTCAAAATATTGAATATCGTCAAATTCCAGTTGAAGAATTGGCACAAGAACAAGCAGGCCAATATGATGTGGTCACTTGCATGGAAATGATGGAACATGTTCCAGACCCAGCATCCATTGTGAAAGCATGTCAGACTTTGGTTAAACCAGGTGGCCATGTGTTCTTCTCGACCATCAACCGTAACCCGAAATCTTATTTATTCGCCATTATTGGTGCTGAATATGTGCTGCGCATGCTGCCAAAAGGTACGCATGATTATCACAAGTTTATTCGCCCATCTGAAATGGCACATGACATTCGTAATGCAGGCTTAACTTTAAAAGAAATGACCGGCTTACACTACAACCCAATTACGAAGCGTTATTGGTTAGCACCAAATGTTGATGTTAACTATATGGTTCACACAATAAAGACAGGTGTATGATGAAAGCTGTTTTATTTGATTTAGACGGCACGCTCATCGATACGGCTGCCGACTTTATTCGTATTATTCAACAAATGTGCCGTGATGCAAGACGCCCTATTGTAGAAGCCGATCTTATTCGTACACAAGTGTCTGAAGGTGCCCGTGCGATGGTCAAATTGGTCTACCCAGAGCTGGATGTGACCAATCCAATTTTCTTGGCACATCGACAAAATTTTTTAGATTTGTATGGCAATAATATTGTTGTCGATACTGACCTGTTTGAAGGGATGTACCCACTTTTAGAAGAGTTAGAAGCTCAGCAAATTCCGTGGGGTATTGTCACCAATAAACCACGTGGTTTAAGTGAATCTCTTCTAGAAAAGTTAAACCTGACAGAACGCTGTGCGGTTTTGGTATGTCCTGAAGATGTTTCTAAAACCAAGCCAGACCCGGAACCTATGTATTTGGCTGCAAAGCAGTTAAATATCCCGGCAAATGAAATCATTTATGTGGGGGATCACCCACGTGATATCGATGCTGGCCGCAATGCTGATATGTATACCATCTTGGCAGCTTATGGCTATTTACCTGTCGAACATCAGGATGATTTAAACGCTTGGCAAGCCGATTCGATTGTAAATACGGTGACAGAATTACACGAGTTGTTACGTCAAAAGCTTCCTGCTCTACAGGAAAATCAGCGTATGATAAGTTAACACAAGAGTTTTATAAGCTTTTTTAACAGTTACTTATATCAATATAAAAAGAAGGAGGTTTACCAATGAAATATTCAGAATATCAACCTCGTCCGGATCTACTCAAAGATCGAATTATTTTAATCACTGGTGCTGGTGATGGAATTGGGCGAGCTGCAGCCCTCAGTTATGCTTTACATGGTGCAACTGTAGTCTTGCATGGTAGAACCTTAAATAAACTTGAAGTAATTTATGATGAAATTGAAGGTTTAGGCGCACCTCAGCCTGCTATTTTACCCCTCCAGCTTTCGAGTGCTTCCGATCGCGATTATGACTTTTTAGTAAGTACGCTAGAAAAACAATTTGGTCGTCTGGATGGCATTTTGCATAATGCGGGTATTTTGGGTGAGCGAGTAGAACTTGCACATTATCCAGCAGAAGTATGGGATGATGTGATGGCAGTCAATTTACGTGCACCTTTTGCTTTAACCCAAGCTTTATTACCGCTATTACAAAAGTCAGAAAACGCTTCTGTCGTATTTACCAGCTCAGGTGTAGGCCGTGAGGCACGCGCGCTCTGGGGTGCGTATTCTGTCTCGAAAGTCGCGATAGAAGCGGTGAGCAAGATTTTTGCGGCTGAGCATACTTATCCAAATATTCGCTTTAATTGTATTAACCCAGGGGCTACACGTACTGCCATGCGTGCTAAAGCTTATCCTGAAGAAGATCCGAAAACATTACCAACACCGGAGTCCATCATGCCGGCTTATCTTTATTTAATGGGTGAAGATAGCTTAACGCTCAATGGACAAAGTATTGATGCACAGGATTAAATAATTACAGATGAAAAGCTAAAATAATTTATAGCCGATCATCACATCTGGCTTGGCTATACCTGAAAAGATATATACAAGCCTTTTTTATTATTGAGAAAAACGCTGGATTTATCCGTAATTTTAATTGAAGCATTAAATGATCTTCACAGTTTCTCTGCATTTTGCGCGTACAGTATTCAACATGAGAGACATCAGATGTAAACGAGGATGCATCATGAAAAAGTTGTTCACCATCTTAGCCCTTTGCATCACTGTACTGACCACCAGTATGGCAAGCTTTGCTGATCCTCCTTTTGACCGAGGACATGGCCCGAAAGGTCCTAAAGGCGGACCTCGTGGTGAATGGAATGATCGTGGGCATAAATTTGACCGTGACGATAATGGTGATCGTGTTCGCGATGAACGCCGTATGCGTGAGGAACGTGGCTTTGAGCGTCTGAAACAACATCGTTGGCAGCCAGGTTATGTGATGCCACAGCACTATCGTGGTAATGGTTATAAAGTCGACTATAAAGACAATAACTTACCTAAACCCGATCGTAACCAGCAGTGGTACAAAATTAACAATGACTATATTTTAGTCGACACGGACTCTAACAGTATTGTGAGTATTCGCGGTTTCTAAGATAGATAGCTCCTCACTATCGCTTAGTAGGAAAGGATGAAGCTGATCGGCTTTATCCTTTTTTTATTTTTATATCAATATGATATAGAAATTTAAATCTTCTAAATTTCTTCTTATTTCATAGAAAATTTTCACATTTATTATTCTTCGCCTTCACGATTTATCTGTAATTTTTCACTAATCTTCAATCATCGAAATTTAATAGATCATTCGAGGTTTACGATGAAAAAGATAACAACAGCAATTGTTCTTTCAATGAGTGGTTTAATCGCAACAACAGCAATGGCTGCGCCTCACGACCATTATCACCACCAAGGTTATGAGACAAAAACCGTTAAAGTCATTCATAAAGATGACCATGCGAATATCTGGCGTGCAGGCCAAGTCGTACCGCATCAATACCAACATCCACGTTATGTCATTGACTACCGCTCACACCAGAAATTGACTAAGCCAGGTCGTTATCAAAAATGGTATAAGGTGAACGGAAATTATGTACTCGTAAATGAGCAAAGCCATAAAATTATTAAAGTAATTCGTTAAGTTCATAAAACATCTAACACCCAAAGCTAATTTGGGTGTTTTTTTATCTAAAACATGCGGCTTTAATCTTTTTTGTTTAGAATCCTCTTTATATCTTTTTGCTGTTGATTCGAGATCGGTATGCCAACTAAGTCTTTAGAGAAATCACATAATAATACCCAGCATTATGTACATTGGTTCCGACATTCAGCACCCTACATCAATGCGCATCGTGATAAAACTTTTGTTTTAATGTTTGGCGGTGAAGCAGTCCGCGATCCTAATTTCGAACATATTATTCACGATATTGCCTTATTACATTCTCTTGGCATTCGCTTAATCTTAGTGCATGGCGCACGTCCACAAATTAATCACAACCTTAAAGAAAAAGGGATTGAAACCCCTTTTTATGATAACTGCCGTATTACTACACGCGAATCTTTAAGCTGTGTAATGAGTGCTGTAGGGTCTATTCGGTTAGAAATCGAAGCATTGTTATCTATGGGTTTAGCTAACTCTCCAATGTATGGCGCTCGAATAGATGTCGTATCAGGTAATTTTGTAACCGCTAAACCTTATGGTATTCGTGAAGGAATGGATTTTCAGCTTACAGGCGAAGTTCGTTCAATAGATACTGACGCGATTGAACGTCATCTTGATAACAATAATATTGTTTTACTTGGCCCAACGGGCTATTCAACCACAGGTGAAGTATTTAATTTAAGAGCTGAAGAAGTTGCAACCAAAACTGCGACTTATTTAAAGGCAGATAAATTAATCTTTTTAGGTGAGCAACAAGGTTTACCTAACGAAGATGGGCAATTACTGCGTGAATTAAGCCCACACCAGCTTGATTACTATATTCAACAATACCAAACCACACACCCAACCCTAACCCTACATTTGCAAGAAGCAAAAAAAGCATCTTTATCGGGTGTACATCGTGTCCATCTAATTTCTTATTCTTATGATGGCGCACTTATTGAAGAACTCTTTACGCGTGATGGTGTGGGTACCATGATTACCGATGCGCATTATGAAGAAGTCCGTATGGCACATATTCAAGATGTCGGCGGGTTAATGAACCTTTTACGCCCATTAGAAGAAGAAGGCATTTTGGTGTATCGCTCACGTGAGCGTTTAGAACAAGAAATTAACCAGTTCGCTGTCATTGAACGAGACGGTATGATTTTGGCCTGCGCTGCCCTTTATCCAATTCCGACTGAGTTTAATGAGACACGTTCAGCAGAAATTGCTTGTGTAGCAGTACACCCAAGTTATCGTAAATCGAACCGTGGCAGCCAAATTCTGCAATTTCTCGAAGAAAAGGCCAAACAACAAGGTATTCGTCAATTGTTCGTTTTAACCACCCGTACCGCGCACTGGTTCTTAGAACACGGTTTCCATCAGGTGAGTGTGGATGACTTACCAAATGCCCGTCAGGCACTTTATAACTATCAAAGAAATTCTTTAGTCTTTAAAAAATTGCTTCCCTAGACTATGCATTTTTTAAGATATTCTTATTTCAGATAAGCTTAGTCTAAAAAGTACAACCATAAAGGTAATTAATGTATGGTTGTACTTTTTTTAAATCTTTAAATTTTATTCTTTTAATAACTTTTACTTTATTTACATATACTTAAATATCTTTTTATAAATATTGTCCTGTTCAATAAATCATTTTTTTGCATAAGTTTATCGCCGAAAGTTTTTAGCTTTTTTTTGCATAAATAAAGACTGAATATTTATTTTTTACGAAATAAAAATCCCTTTAGGGTATCTGCTCATCCAATTATTTTTCTTTTTCTCTTTCGGGGAGCACGAAACCACATGGCACTTTTTAATTCCACTTCATGGGCAAAATATTCAGTCATTGCTGCCAGCCTTGCGGGAGTGATGATGCTAGGTGGTTGTGCCAAAAAAGAGGAGCACACCACGACAACTTTAAATATCGGCTATCAGAAATATGGCATCCTTCCTATTCTAAAAGCACGTGGTGACTTGGAAAAAGCGCTCAAAGATCAAGGCGTACAAGTGAAATGGGTCGAGTTTCCTGCGGGACCTCAATTACTTGAAGGCCTAAATGTAGGAAGTGTTTCGTTAGGCGAAGCAGGTGAAGCACCACCTATTTTTGCTCAAGCAGCCAATCCAAATTTAGTCTATGTCGCAAATCAACCTGCTGCACCAAAAGCAGAAGCGTTATTGGTACAAAAAGATTCTCCAATCCAGTCTATTAAAGACTTAAAAGGAAAACGTGTCGCACTGAATAAAGGTTCGAATGTTCACTACCTTTTATTAAAAGTCTTAGAAGCAAATCACTTGAGCTTAAGTGATATTCAACCTGTTTATTTACCACCATCAGATGCGCGTGCTGCCTTTGAAAAAGGAGCTGTCGACGCATGGGTGATTTGGGATCCGTTCTTTGCAGCAGCTGAACATCAAATTCAGGCCCGTGTTCTGGCAACAGGTGAAAACTTGGTAAGCAATCATCAGTTCTACTTAGCTGATCGTAAATTTGCAGAAAATAATCCAAAAGTTCTGAACACGGTTGTACAAACGCTAAACCAGACAACTGAATGGGTCAGCACACACCAAGATGAGGCTGCCAAGCTACTCGAAAAGCCTACGGCACTTGAATTTGATGTACTCAAAACATCCATTTCACGTATGGGTTTTGGAGTTCAGCCAATATCTGACAAGGTAGCCCAAGAACAACAATATGTAGCTGATGCCTTCTACGCGCAAAAGCTCATTCCCAACAAGCTCACCATTCAAGAAGCCATTTTAAAACTGAAATAAACCCAGCTTGGGCACAGCTTAAATAACGATATAAATGCTGTGCCTTGTGTTAAGGGAACAAGGATATCAATATGCAACATCAGTCATTATTTAATAAGAGTCAGTGGACTCAGTTAGTTAAGCGCTTTAGCGCGGTCGCTGTATTAGGTTTAACAATCGCAGCACCTGCTTGGGCAATTGACCCAACAGTGAAAGAACTTCGTATTGGTTTTCAAAAAAGTTCGATTAACTTCGCGATTGCCAAACAGCAGAAACTATTTGAACAAGAATTTCCAAATGCCAAAATCACTTGGAATGAGTTCCCCGCTGGCCCTCAAATTTTAGAAGCCTTAGCTGTTGGCTCACTCGATGTTGGCGTTACTGGAGACACGCCCCCGGTCTACGCTCAAGCCGCTGGCAAGCCTTTATATTACATTGCTTATGAAGCAGCCAAACCATTGGCCTCAGCAATTTTAGTTCCCAAAAACTCACAACTAAAACAGCTTAAGGACCTAAAAGGTAAACGTATTGCGCTACAGAAAGGTTCTAGCTCACATTACCTACTTGTACAGGCCGTACGTAAAGCAGGCTTAAAATGGAGCGACATTACCCCAATTTGGCTCACACCTGCCGATGCTCGCGCTGCATTCCAAAAGGGTGCTGTTGATGCATGGGCAATATGGGATCCGTACTACGCTTCAGCACAACTAGAAGACCAAGCTCGTGTTCTTGCATCTGGTAAAGGCCTAAGCCCGAACTATACCTTTTACTTAGCCGCTCCAAATTTTGTTAAGCAATATCCAAAAGCTGTTCCAGGACTCATCAAACAGATCAATCAAGCTGACAAATGGGTTCAAAGCCATCAAGCAGAAACTGCAAGTGCGATTGGCCAAAGTACAGGCCTAAAACCTGCGACCAGTGACTTATTTATTAAACGCCGTCCACGTCCATCATCGGCAGCTCCACTTAACAGCAAAGTCATTGCTGAACAACAGCAGCTTGCAGACATCTTTACTCAACAAGGCATCATCCCTAAACCAATCAGCATTAAACAAGCTGTTTGGGGTGCCAAGTAATTTCAATAGATATATAGGTAATGCACATGAAAATTTTCTGGTTTATTCCTACCCACGGTGATAGTCGCTATTTAGGTACAAGTAAAGGCGCTCGTCAGGTTGACCATGCCTATATGAAGCAAATTGCTGTGGCAGTAGATAACTTGGGTTACGAAGGTGTACTTATTCCAACGGGCCGTTCATGTGAAGACCCATGGATTACGGCGGCAAGCCTAATCGATGCAACTCAACACCTTAAGTTTTTAGTTGCGTTACGTCCGGGGGTAACAACACCAGCGTTGGCAGCTCGTATGGCTGCAACATTTGACCGCTTGTCGAATGGTCGTGTTCTACTCAACTTAGTGACTGGTGGTGATGAAGCAGAACTACGTGGTGATGGTTTATATGAAGATCACTCAACGCGTTATCAAACAGCCAATGAATACGTAAAAATCTGGCGTGAAATTTTGACACGCTCACATACGGGTGAAGCTTTTACATTCCACGGTGAACGCTTACAAGTAGATGATGCAAAATTACTTTACCCACCTGTCCAAAAGCCTTACCCACCACTTTGGTTTGGCGGTTCTTCAGACGTCGCTGTAGACCTTGCAGCTGAGCAAGTAGACACTTACCTCACTTGGGGTGAACCACCAGCAGCCGTGAAAGAAAAGATCGAGCATGTTCGTGCAAAAGCAGAGGCTAAAGGCCGTAAATTAACTTATGGCATTCGTTTGCATGTCATTGTTCGTGAAACCAATGAACAAGCATGGGCAGCAGCTAACGAGCTTATCCAATATCTGGATGATGCAACTATTGCTGCAGCACAGAAAAAATTTGCACAAATGGACTCAGTGGGTCAGCAACGTATGGCTGCTCTACACGGCGGTAATCGAGATAAACTTGAAGTATCTCCAAATCTTTGGGCAGGTATCGGTCTAGTCCGCGGTGGTGCAGGTACAGCACTTGTCGGCGATCCTGAAACCGTTGCTGCACGTATTCAAGAATATGCGGATTTAGGTATCGATACCTTTATTTTCTCAGGCTATCCACACCTTGAAGAGTCAATCCGTTTTGCAGAGTTAGTATTCCCATTATTACCAATCGAGACCCGAGCTAAACTTGCTCAACCAAACTTAACCGGTCCATTCGGTGAAATTATTGCCAACAACTATGTTCCAGACGAGAAGAAACAAAATAGTTCCGTCAAGGAGCCTGCATGAGCAAAGATATAAATATTGTTTCACGTGGAACGAAGCAAGTCGGGCAGCGTCTGCTGCCTTGGATTTTCCCGATTGTTCTATTGGTTGTTTGGCAAATTGCGTCAAGTTCAGGCCTTTTAGAAAATCGTATTCTGCCGGCTCCTACGGCTGTCGTTTCTGCTTTTTGGCATCTACTCATTAGCGGCGAGCTTTGGCAACACGTTAAAGTCAGTGCAGGACGAGCCTTACTCGGACTATTTATTGGTGGTGGTTTAGGTTTGCTATTGGGTCTGCTCAATGGGTCTTCACGTTTCACCTCTACCCTGCTCGATACAACCTTGCAAATGATTCGTAACATCCCAGCATTAGCACTTATTCCACTGGTTATCTTGTGGTTCGGTATTGATGAAACAGCCAAATTATTTTTGGTGGCGGTCGGAGTCTTCTTCCCTATTTATATCAACACCTATCACGGTATCCGTTCAGTCGATCCACAATTAATTGAGATGGGTAAAAGCTATGGTCTTTCACGTTGGCAGCTTTACAAAGAAATTATTCTACCGGGTGCGATGCCCTCGATTTTAGTTGGTTTACGTTTTGCTTTAGGTCTGGTTTGGGTGCTGCTCATTGTAGCTGAGACTATTTCAGCACAAGCAGGTATTGGCTATATGACTATGAATGCACGAGAATTTTTGCAAACTGATGTGGTTCTGGTCGGTATTCTTCTTTATGCCCTATTAGGCAAATTAGCCGATGTTCTAGCGCAACTTTTGGAACGTTATTTACTACGCTGGCATGCCGGTTATCAAAAATAAGGAGCTTAGAATATGACAAATCTGAATTTAAATATTAATCAGAATGACGTAGAGCTCATTCCAGAAAACCATCCAGAGTTACAAGAACCTGTGGTAGGAGCAGAGATTCTGATTGAACAGCTTTATAAGTTTTATGGTGAAGTTAAAGTTCTTGAAGATCTTAACCTTCATATTCAACCGGGCGAATTTTTAGCTATTGTTGGTCGTAGTGGCTGCGGTAAAAGTACTTTATTGCGCTTAATTGCCCAACTTGAAAAAGCCAGTTTTGGAGAAATCAAATTTAAATCTGCCCGACATTTGCGTGAAGGTATTACTAACGATGACATACGGGTTATGTTTCAAGACCCACGGTTACTTCCTTGGAGAAATATTCTTCAGAACGTGCAACTTGGGCTACCAAAATCGCAACATGCTTTGGCAGAAGAATTATTAGAAAAAGTAGGTTTAAAAGAAAAAGCGGGACAATGGCCTTCACAGCTCTCAGGTGGTCAACGACAACGTACTGCCCTAGCCCGTGCGTTATCTCATACTCCCCGTATTTTATTGTTAGATGAACCTTTGGGTGCATTAGACGCGTTAACTCGTCTTGAGATGCAAAGCTTGATTGAACGTTTATGGAAAGAGCAAGGTTTTACTGCCATTTTAGTTACACACGATGTAAGTGAAGCAGTGCAACTGGCTGACCGCATTATATTGTTAGATAAAGGTCAGATTGCTCAAAGTTTTCAAGTTAATTTGCCGCGTCCACGGAAAAAGAGCATTACTTTTGCTCAGCTTGAACAACAAGTACTCGATGCCGTTTTAGCCACTTAAGGTTGAGATGAGTAATGAGAACCATTCAACCGAAAAATGCCCAATTAACGAGCAATAAAACTGATGATTTATTGCTCTTTTTTAGGGCGAAGATTAAAAAATATTTTTAAGAATAACAATAAACTAGTGAATCTCTCTATTTTTTGCACAATAGTATATCTATTGCTCAAATAACTATCCGTTTTTTCACTAAAAAAGTGAGACACCTGTGCACAAATCAAACGATTTACCTTACAATGGGAACACTATCTTTTTAATTTATGCAGCAAATGGAACAAAAGAAGAGTACCCAAAAGCGCAATCAGCTTCTTGCTGCCGCCCTTGATGTGTTTTCACTATATGGGTTCAGTGGCGCAAGTCTGGATGAAATTGCCCAACTCGCTGACATGCATAAGTCGAATATTTTCTATTACTATGAAAATAAAGAGTCTTTATATGTGGAAGTGCTGACCACAGTTTTACAAAAATGGCTAGCTCCCTTACAAACCTTAGAAGCTGAGTTAGAACCAGCCGAAGCCTTGTCTCATTATTTAATTCAAAAAATCGAACTTTCTCGTAGCCAACCAAAAGCTTCGCGACTATTTGCTTTAGAAATTATTCAAGGGGCACCGCATATTTTGCCTATACTGAAAGGGCCCTTGAAAAAGCTATTTAAGCGCAAAGCTAAGGTCATTCAAACTTGGCAAGAGCAAGGAAAAATTTCACCAGATATCGACCCGGAACTTTTAATTCTCAATATTTGGGGTCTTACGCAAAACTATGCCGATTTTGCGACTCAAATGGAAATGGTAACCGGGAAAACGCTTCGTAACCGCAGTATGTTCCAGCGCTCGATTGAGCATACGGTACATATGATGCTCTACGGCGTATTACCTCGCTAAAATAAAAAAGATCGGCAAATTTGCCGATCTTTTTTTAGAAATGATTTTGATAAAGTGCTAAAAGCTTTTGTGCACCCAATAATGAGTTTTCTTCCCAATCCAAATGGGCCGTATCATCTGCCCCATCAGTAATATATTTCACCGAAATTAAACGTACACCTAACTTGTGGCAAACTTTTGCTAACGCATAGCCTTCCATATCGACCACATCACAAGCGACCTTCGGCTGACCCGTTTCAAATGAGTCCCCTGTCCCACAAATTCCTTTTGGTAAATCCGCAAAATGCGTTTGGAGATGAATTTCAGCCGCCAAGTGGTCATCTAACGGCGTTACCCCAACTTCAAATCCTAAAGGTGAAACGTCCATATCACGTTGTACAAAAGTTTTTATTTCTACTAAATCGTGCCGATTAAAAGATGAACTTCCTGCTGTACCTAAGTTAATTAAAGTTTTACAGCCTGTTTTTTGAATAACTTCAAACGCTTTAAAAGCAGCGTTGATCTTACCAATACCACTGTAATGGACTTCGATACCTGCTTGCTCGAATAAACCTTTAGACTCGTTGGGAAGTGCCATAATTAAAGCGGTATCTGTGTTCATTCAAAAAGCTCAAATCAGAATTAACAAAATTAGAAAGTAAGTATAAATCAGGTGCAAAAGCTTTTTGCACCTTTTCACCTTTACTGCATTCTTTGTTGTAAAGCCACCAAACATGGAGAGAAGAATAGCTTGCCACTGTATGCTCCGGTTAAGGTTTTCTTCATTACCACGCTCCACATCACTAATAATAAAATACTGAATGCCACAGCGACGTATTGTAAAAATACAACTTCAATCTGATGACCTAAATTAAATAAAGCCAAAATAAACACACCAAATGGGAAGGTTAAACCCCACCAACCCAAGTTAAACGGAATACCTGTCTTTGCATGACGAAGTGTTGTTAAAATCGCAAGACCAAGCCACCATAACCCAAAGCCTAAAAGTACCAGACTACCCACAACACCCAAGGCTTGAAAGACATGGGCCAACTCAGGAAAGCCAACATTTACAAATACTCTTTGTGCCTGCTCACCTAGCAACAATAGACCTAAAGCACCTGTCCCAATCGGGCCTAAAGAAAGCCAGCTAGAAATTGCGACTTCTTTTTCTGGTAACTGATGCAAAGCCATACGCAACATTAAAATCGTTAAAATGGCAAATGCAGGTAAAACAGAGATTCCCCAAAGTACGTAACCCGCTAACAATAAATGAAAGCTATGCACATCTGCTGGTAAATGGGCAACCAACATGCCCGCAGAACTTGCTGCGACTTCACATGCAACCACCGGTAAAAGCCAAATTGCAGTCATGGTATGTAGCTGATGATTCTGACGGCTAAACATACAAAATGGTACGATCCACGCAATAGCCAGTGCTAAAAAAACGTCGATGTACCATAAAGCTTGGGCGATATGAACTGCCACTTCGCCGTAAAGCCCGATTCCGAAGCTTAAAAAGCCATTTAGTATGGTTGCAAGCCCCATCGGTATAGCACCTAAAAACAAGCTCATATTTGGATGATTAAATATTTGCTTCGCTTCATGCGAGAAAAGTAACCACCGCAATAAATAGAGAACTGAAAAAACACTAAATAGAACAATATTAAATTGCCATAACAGCGTAGCCAGCATAAATAAAAATGATTTGGCAAATGGAAGCTGAATTAAAATCATACTGACCACGCCAGTACCCATAGTTGCTGTAAACCAATTTGGGGTAAAATGCCGTATAACATCTTTACTTTGATTTAATTGGTAAAAGGGTCTTTTCATCTTAAGTCTCTAATCAAAGAGTGGATGAGGCTATAGTAGGATAAACCAATAATAAGAAAAATTGATTTATTTTTATTTAATTCATCATTTTTTTAGATATAAAAAGTATTCGTATTGAAAAATACCTGAGTAAAAACACAACAACAAGACGAATCTGTGAGATTATGGCAATATATAGCCCTTGCAAAAATAGCCATATTTTAAGTTCATGAAACTGCTTCGTCTTAATGCGTTATCGCCCAATTTCCAGTTACCACAAACAGCGGTAACTATTGGTAATTTTGATGGTGTCCATTTAGGTCACCAAGCGATGATTGCTCAACTCAAAAAAATTGCTGCAGCACAAGGCTTAAAAACATTGGTCATGATTTTTGAGCCCCAACCGCTTGAGTTCTTTAAAGGCTACGATGCCCCACCTCGTATTAATTCATTACGGGAAAAAGTTGAATATCTAGCTGAACTTGGGGTGGATTACATCGCGGTTGCCAAGTTTGACCAGCATTTCCGTAGCATGAGTGCTTCTGAGTTTGCAGATTTATTAAAAGACAAATTAAATGCTCAAGCTTTGGTTTTAGGAGATGACTTTCATTTCGGCAAAGACCGTCAAGGTAATAGCGAATTTTTAAAGAATTACGGCTTTCAAGTCACAAATTTACATACGATTGAACTCGAAGGTGAACGCGTCAGTTCAACTCGTATTCGCCAAGTGCTTCAAGTGGGTAATCTCGCTTTAGCAGCTAAATTATTAGGCCGTCCGTACAGTATTACCGGTCGTGTTCAATATGGCGACCAAATTGGGCGAACTTTAGATTTTCCAACGATTAATGTTCGTCTCAACCGCCATAAGCCTTGTTTAAATGGTATTTATGGCGTTGAAGTCATTTGCGAAACAACTTCGCTAACTCAAAAAGTGCTTCAGGATAATCCTGAAAAGCCAGGAATTGCCGGATACCATGAAAACAGCCTCTATGGTGCAGGTCATGTCGGTACTCGTCCAGCCATTCAGCAAGAACATCCAGAGTGGAGATTAGAAGTACATTTCCCTGATGTTTCTGCTAATCTGTATGGCTTATTTATGCGGGTGACTTTTCTTCACTATCTTCATGGTGAATTGAACTACCCTTCGCTTGAAGCACTTAAGGTAGGAATTGATAATGACGTGCAGCAATTACGACAATATCGTAACGACACGACACAATTTCCTTTTTAATTCGAATTTTGATTGTAAAACATGTCGGCTCCCAAGCTGATTAAACTGGAAGACAACTTGCATGAGCGATAAGCAAACTACTGAAAATGCAGTGGACTACAAAGCCACGCTAAACCTGCCGGATACTCAATTTGCAATGAAAGCAAATTTGGCAGTACGTGAAGTGAAATGGTTAGAAGAGTGGTATACCGACAACATTTATCAGCAGATTCGTGCATCGCGTATTGGCAAGAAAAAATATATTTTGCATGATGGCCCTCCATATGCGAACGGTACAATTCACTTGGGCCATGCGGTTAACAAAGTACTTAAGGATAT
Source organism: Acinetobacter sp. OYA S30 (assembly GCF_033599315.1). Lineage (NCBI taxonomy): Bacteria > Pseudomonadati > Pseudomonadota > Gammaproteobacteria > Moraxellales > Moraxellaceae > Acinetobacter > Acinetobacter sp. OYA S30. The sequence continues at coordinate 4,733 of NZ_JAWVAV010000017.1, read as the reverse complement.
CATCGTAAAAAGCCGTACTTTGGCAGGTTTCGATGCGCCATATGTACCAGGTTGGGACTGTCACGGTTTGCCAATCGAACTAAAAGTTGAAGAAAAAGTAGGCAAAGTGGGCGAGAAAGTTGACGCAGCTACTTTCCGTAAACACTGCCGTGAATATGCGCTAAAGCAAATTGATTTACAGCGTACTGACTTTAAACGTCTTGGTATTTTAGGTGACTGGGATAATCCTTACCTCACCATGAACTACAAACAAGAAGCCGATATCGTTCGTGCTCTAGGTTTAATCCAAAAAAATGGTCATATCCAGCCGGGCTTAAAGCCAGTGAACTGGTGTATGGACTGTGGTTCAGCACTTGCTGAAGCTGAAGTTGAATACGAAGATAAAAAATCAGACGCAATTGACGTTGGTTTTGGCGTTGTAGATTTAAAAGATTTAAGCGCTCGTGTAAATGTAGATGTTCAAGATCCAACTGATATCGTGATCTGGACCACTACACCTTGGACGTTACCAGCGAACCAAGCAGTTGCATTGCATGCCGAAATTGAATATCAATTGGTACAAGTGACTACTGAACGTGGTAAGCAAAACTTTATTCTTGCTAAAGACTTAGTTGCTTCTGCAATCGAGCGTTACAAGCTTGAAAACCCAGTTGTTTTAGCTGACTTTACTGGTTCAGCTCTTGAGAACCTTACCCTACAACACCCTTTACTTACCGATCGCCAAGTTCCGGTAATTTTAGGTGAACACGTTATCGCAACAAGCGGTACAGGTGCTGTACACACTGCTCCTGGCCACGGTGCAGATGACTATAAAGTAGGTCTTCAATACAACCTTAAAGTTGAAAACCCAGTGGGTGGTAACGGTGTTTACTTATCAACCGCACCAATCTTTGCTGGCGAGCACATCTATAAAGCCAATCCAAAGATTATTGAAGCTTTAGGTGCTGTAGGTCGCTTATGGGCTCATCAACCGATTAAACACAGCTACCCACACTGCTGGCGTCATAAGACTCCGATTATTTTCCGTGCTACACCACAATGGTTTATCAGCATGGATCAAAAAGGTTTACGTGACGGTGCGCTTAATGCCATTGAAAACGATATCGAGTTTGTACCGAACTGGGGTAAAAACCGTATTGAATCAATGATCGAAGGCCGTCCGGACTGGTGTATCTCACGTCAACGTACTTGGGGTGTACCAATTCCTTTCTTCGTTCATAAAGATACGAACGAATTGCACCCTCGTACGCCTGAGCTCATCGAAGAAGTTGCCAAACTTATCGAGAAAGAAGGTATTGATGCATGGTTTAACCGTGATGCGAAAGACTTCATTGGTGAAGACGCTGAACAGTACAATGCTGTTCGCGATACGCTTGATGTATGGTTTGACTCTGGTACAACGCATTACGCTGTACTTGAGCAACGCGACGAATTAGAAAGTCCTGCTGACTTATATTTAGAAGGTTCAGACCAACACCGTGGTTGGTTCCAATCTTCTTTATTAACGTCTATGGCAATTCACAATCGTGCGCCATATAAAGCCTTGTTAACTCATGGTTTTACAGTTGATGAAAATGGCCGTAAATTATCAAAATCTTTAGGCAACTATATTCCGCTTGAAGAAATCATCAAACAACTTGGTGCTGACGGTTTACGTTTATATGTAGCATCTAGCGACTATCGCTATGAAATTGCAGCATCGAAAGAAATCTTTAGCCGTGTAAGTGATAGCTACCGTCGTATTCGTAATACGCTACGCTTCTTACTTGCAAACTTAAATGGTTTCAAACCAAGTACGGATGCTCTGGCAGTAGATGATCTTATTGCTCTTGATCAATACATCTTGCAACGTGCTAATGAAGTACAACAAACTATTATCGCGGCCTATGAAGAAATGAACTTCCACGTCGTGTGTAGTGCGTTAACAAGCTTCTGTATTAATGACTTAGGTGGTTTCTATCTAGACATCATCAAAGACCGTCAATACACCACTAAGGCTGACTCACAAGCACGTCGTTCCGCACAAACAGCGCTTTACCATATCGTACAAGCATTTGTTCGCTGGATGAGCCCTATTCTAAGCTTCACAGCTCAAGAAGCGTGGCCACTTATCCCAGAACAAACTGACAAGTATGTATTTACAGCTGAATGGTATGACCTACCTGTTTCATCAAAAGCAAACTTACTTTCTGAAGCAGATTGGCAAACATTGATTAGCGTAAAATCTGCAGTAAATAAACAGATTGAATCAGCTCGTAACGCTAAACTTGTCGGTAGTAATCTTTCAGCCAAAGTTGAACTTTGGGCAAATGAATCATTACAAACAGTTTTAAACCAACTGGCTGATGAGCTCCGTTTTGTTCTTATTACTTCGCAAGTAGTAGTACATCCATTTGCTGAACAAGGTGAAGCAACTGAAATGGAAGGCTTACGTGTACAAGTATCTGCAGCTGAAGGTGAAAAATGTGCACGTTGCTGGCATGTCCTTCCGGATGTAAATACACATGCCGATCATCCTGGTTTATGTGGTCGTTGTATTGTGAACGTCACTGGTCGTGGCGAAGTGAGAAAATATGCCTAATTCACAAGCTAAAAAAGGCTTATTCCAGTTTTATCCTCACAACCTCATTTGGCTTGGACTTTCTGTCCTTGCCATTGTGTTGGATCAATGGACAAAATGGATTGCAAGTACACATCTGAACTACGCAGATCCTGTACCTGTGCTTCCATTTTTAAACTGGACACTATTACATAACTATGGTGCAGCTTTTAGCTTTTTATCTGATGCTGGAGGATGGCAACGCTATTTCTTCACATCTTTGGCAGGCTTAGTTTCAATACTTTTTGTATTTTGGTTGCTACGTATGCCTAAAAAAATGGTGGTGCTACCTGTAGCTATCGCTTTAATTTTAGGTGGAGCACTTGGTAATCTAATTGACCGTATTACTTTAGGGTATGTGGTCGATTTTATTCATGTTTATTACCAAAATCATCACTTTCCAGCTTTTAATATTGCGGACAGTGCCATTACTCTAGGTACCATTTTGCTACTCATCGATACATTCTTCCTTGAGAAGCAAAGACCTAAAAATTCGGATGCATAATATGACCGAAATTATTCAACCTAATGAAGAAATTCGTATTACTGACGGTTCTAAAGTTGACCTACACTTTTCTGTTGCTATTGAAAATGGCGTAGAAATTGACAATACACGAAGCCGTGAAGAGCCTGTTAGCTTGACTATTGGCGACGGTAACTTGTTACCAGGTTTTGAGAAAGCGCTTCTTGGCTTACGTGCAGGCGATCGACGTACAGTACATCTACCACCAGAAGATGCTTTTGGTCCGTGGAATCCTGAAAATATACAAACTTTTGATACGGTTAAATTCGAACAACGACCTATTCCTGGTCATATGATCGAGTTTGAAGATAAAGCAAAAGCAACCTTATTTGGTGTTGTGAAGTCAGTAAATGATGATATTACTGAAATTGATTTCAACCATCCTCTAGCCGGCAAAAATATTACTTTTGAAGTAGAAATATTTAAAGTGACTCCAGCTGGTCAGCAAGGTATTAAGATCATGTAAAAAAAGCCCTCGATTGAGGGCTTTTTTATTATTTAACTTTTATTGATGACATAAGAATCCTTACAAATTCTATATTCTCACGCACCTATATAATGAATTAAGTTATAAAGATAAAAATCCTTAGGAAAAACATATGCTGGTCTATATTATCGTCGGAAGTGTTCGTGAAGGGCGTACAGCTATTAAAATTGCCAATTGGTTAGAAACAACAATACCCTCATTTAATCTAAAAGATTTTCAAACAGAAGTAATTGATTTAAAAGAATGGAATCTACCCTTATTTTCAGGTTCTCATCCACCTGCTACAGGTATTTATGATCAACCTAAACAACAAGAATGGGCTGATAAAATTGCCCAAGCTGATGCATTTATCTTTATTAGCCCAGAATACAACCACGGTTACAGCCCAGCTTTAAAAAATGCACTAGACTATGTTGGTAAGGAATGGAGCGGTAAACCAGCAGCATTTATAGGTTATGGCTCAACAAATGGTTCTCGTTCTATTAGCCAAATACGCCAAGTCACTTCAAGTTTAAGTATTGTTGACCCCAATGCTGTAATAGAAATTCGGGATATATTTAAGCGTAATAAAGATGAAAAATTTGAAGCCAATGAGTTTGAAGTAAAAGGGCTTCAATCAATTGTTGAGAAACTACAGAAATATCATTTGTCTTAAATTGAACAAAAAGCCTCTTTTTCAAATAAAAGGGGCTTTTTAATTTTATAAACTTTTTAAATAATTCACTATGTCAGTATTACCCGCCATTTCTGCAAGCTGTAGTGCTGTATATTCGCTTTTATAAGTGACATGCGCCCCTTTTTCAACTAATAGCTTCACTATCTCTAAATGATCATTCTCAGCCGCTGCTTGCAAAGCACTATACCCTTCATCATCAGTCTGATTAGGGTCTTCTCCATCTATTAATAATTGTTTTACTTGCTCTAGATCACCTAAAGATGCCCAATAAATCAGTTCTGGAAGAGAGAGTTCTTCATCGTCTTCAGGTATGGGAGAGAAAGAATTAATTTTCACGGGGACACCAAAAATAAAAAACTTCCTCATTATATCCATAGAATCGAGTAAGCATCCAAAAATGATTTGTAGCTCTATATTTAAATAATTCTTTATTGATTGATTTACCGGC
>NZ_JAWVAV010000016.1:0-84621 GCF_033599315.1 Acinetobacter sp. OYA S30 | reverse complement strand
TATTAAAATTATAAGTCGCTACCGCTTTTATTGAACGGATAAATTTAAGATAAGAGATTTAAAATATTTTTATACCCATGCTATGTTTCAATCTTTTTAAATGTATATAATTTAAATTTCAAACAAAAACTCTAACTTCATTATTTAAATAAAGATTTTCTTAGTTAAAATATTTATAAATTATTAGCTAATTTTACTTTTTAAATACTCACCATACTTATTATTACTCAATCCTACATAACAATATATTTTTACAAATGCATTTAAAAATTCAGGCTAAATAACACAAACTTTCATAACGTACAAATTAATAAAAAACAAAAACATCTTCACTATTGAAGAAACAAACCTAAAATATAATTAAAATTATTTAAAAACAATAACATAAACTATTACTTTTGCATAAAAACTTTACTTGAGTGATTAAAATCAAGATTTAAAATTAACATATAATATTTGTGAGAAAAGAATGATGCAACCTACTCATACACACTCAACGCTACAATATATTCATATTTCTGTACCTGAAATTTTACTCAGTAATATTGAAATAAAAAATTCTTGGCAAGATTATAACCAAGAATGGAGCTATAGATTAGACCCACCTCACGCAAGTCATCCTTTTCAGAGAGATTTGTATATTATTAAATCAAAAAATATTGAAACGGAAGATATAAAAAAATTACTAGATAATATAGTTGTTAAAAACAGTAAAAATAAAGATGACTTAAAAAATATAGTCGAAGCGGAAACAGTAATAAAAGAAATTTTAGATTTATCTAATTATATACCTATAGAAAATTGGCTAAATGATACAGGTAATCGATCAATTGTTGAAAGTATGATTGATAAAAACAAGGTTAAGTTATTGGATATTATCTAACCTAACTTGATATGTTATATTTTTTTACATCCTTATATATAAAATAACAAAGACAACTTTTTAAAAAAGACTATTTACTCATATTCACGTGCAAATTAACCAATATAGAGGGACTGAAAATTAAATAGAGGTAGTCTAGACATGGAAAATACAACGAATCAGTATCCATCAGAAGTTCCTGCACAAGTTCAACCTCATCAACCAGGTGATCAGGAGAAAATGCATCCTGAACCAGAAATTATTAAAGCATTCCATAAAGGCAGTGAAAAACTAAAAGGCAAAGTTGCCGTCATTAGCGGTGGTGATAGCGGTATAGGCCGTTCAGTTGCCGTACTATTTGCCCGTGAAGGTGCCGATATTGCTGTACTGTACCTTGAAGAAGACCAAGATGCCGAAATTACTAAACAGCTTATTGAAAAGGAAGGACAACAATGTCTTTTATTAAAAGGTGATATTTCCGATCCAGACCTTGCAAAACAAAATATTGATAAGGTTTTACAGCATTTTGGTAAAATTAATATTTTAGTGAATAATGCGGGTGTGCAATATCAACAAAAAGAAATTGAAAGTATTAGTAATGAACAATTAGAAAAAACATTTAAAACAAATATTTTTGCCATGTTTTATTTAACCAAAGAAGCCATTCCTTATATGGAGGAAGGCGATAGCATTATTAACACCACTAGTATTACCAGTTACCAAGGTCATGATGAGTTGATTGACTATGCAAGTACTAAAGGTGCAATTACCTCTTTTACTCGTAGTCTATCGAACAATTTAATGAAGCAGAAAAAAGGTATTCGTGTAAATGGTGTTGCACCAGGCCCAATCTGGACTCCCCTTATTCCAAGTAGTTTCGATGCCGAGACTGTCGAAAAGTTTGGTAAAGATACCCCAATGGGTAGAATGGGTCAGCCAAGTGAAGTCGCCCCTGCTTACCTTTTCCTTGCCTCAGATGATGCAAGTTATATTACTGGTCAGGTTATTCATGTAAATGGCGGTCAAATTGTTAATGGCTAATAACATAATTTAGAAAAAGCCCTGAAAGCGTTTAAACTTTCAGGGCTTTTTTTTATTTAAGCCGGTACATGTGCGGCTATTTGTTCTCGTGACCAAACACGGTGTGCTTTAATCAGGTTCTTAAATTTTTCCGCAACATGCTGGAACTCATCTTCAATTAAAGTTCCTTCATCTGCCACTAAACCTAATGGTTCAAGCAAATCAGATTTATTACCTAAAAATACGATTGGCTTTAAGTGCTTATAAGCTTCGAGTAAGTAATGGCGAGCTACCCCGTCTTGCATAACCGTATTTAGATTATCGCCATCCGGAATAATTACCGCATCATAGGCAATTGAAGGTTCAGACATTTGCATGCCATCAGCCACAATAACGTTATCTTTATGATCTTTGACTGGAGCCAAGCTCGGCGCTAGTAAGTGAAGGATTACCCCTTCTTTAATTGCCCAGTTTTTAATAGCCTCCAATGCATCAGACTTCACCATGTTATGGATAAGTACGGCAACTTTTCTACCTTGAATATCTTCAGGTGGGAAAGCTAAAAAAGATAACTTGGCAGATTTTTCAACTGCTGTTTTCTTATAGTTTAGGGTTAAGTCAGGCACTTCAATACCTAAATTTGCCCCTACTTGGCGTGCCAAATCTAGGTCGATATTTGCCAAAATTTGTTGAACTTGACGCTCACGAATATGCTTTCTTTGAACTTTACTTAATTCAAAAGTATAGGCATCGACCACATGTTTTTGTTCATGCGGTGCAAGGCTTTTGTAATATAGTCGTGGTTGAGAGAAATAATCAGAGAACGTCTCACTTCTTTGACGAAGTTTATGTCCACTAATTTTTTCAGGATAACTTTCAAAACCACCATTTGATGCCGCTGGCGGTGTTTCTGTTGGCCAATTTCCATCAATTGAGTTTGGTTGATATGCAGCCTGGCCTTTATGAATGGTATGCTGATGAATACCATCACGTTGATTGTTATGGAATGGACACACAGGTTTGTTAATCGGAATTTGGTGGAAGTTTGGTCCACCTAAACGGCTTAACTGGGTATCTGTGTATGAAAATAGACGTGCTTGTAAAAGCGGGTCATCTGTAAAATCAATACCAGGTACTACATGACCCGGACAGAAAGCTACCTGCTCTGTTTCAGCAAAGAAGTTATCTACATTTCTATTTAAAACGAATCGACCAATTGGCGTAACAGGTACTAATTCTTCAGGAATAATTTTTGTTGGGTCCAGCAAATCGAAGTCAAAGTTCATTTCATCTTCTTCTTCGACAATCTGCACACCGAGTTCCCATTCTGGATAAAAACCTTGCTCAATTGCTTCATAAAGATCACGGCGGTGGAAATCCGGGTCTTTACCCGCAAGTTTTTGAGCTTCATCCCATACCAGCGCACTTAAACCTTGTTTTGGTGTCCAGTGAAATTTCACAAAATGTGATTTCCCTTCAGCATTAATTAAACGGAACGTATGAACACCAAAACCTTGGATCGAACGTAAGTTACGAGGAATCGCACGGTCTGACATCGCCCAAATTACAGCATGTGCTGACTCGGGCACTAAAGACACAAAATCCCAGAAAGTATCATGCGCAGTTGCACCCGTTGGGATCTCTGTGTCCGGTTCAGGTTTTACCGCATGTACAAAGTCTGGAAATTTAATCCCGTCTTGCACAAAAAAGACAGGTGCGTTATTTCCTACCAAGTCGAAGTTACCTTCTTGGGTATAAAACTTAATGGCAAAACCGCGGATATCACGAACAGTGTCGGCTGAACCACGAGGCCCTTGGACTGTTGAAAAACGTACAAAAATAGGCGTCTGAATAGTTGGGTCTGTCAAGAATCCAGCTTTGGTTAAACGTTCGTTTCCTTCATATGCCTGAAAATAACCATGTGCCCCTACACCACGCGCATGCACAATACGCTCAGGTATACGCTCATGGTCAAAGTGGGTGATTTTTTCTCTTAAAATGAAATCTTCCAATAAAGTCGAGCCACGAATACCCGCTCTTAAGCTATTTTGGTTATCCGCTATTTTAACCCCCTGATTTGTGGTTAAAGCTTCATTAGTTGCATCATCTCTAACTGTGTCTAACTGTTCAGTTTTCTGGGTAGTATTGGCTTTATTTGCTGCATCGGCACCAGCCATTTCACTTGTTTTATTGGTTGATTTAGTATTGTCGTTCATGTCCATTACCTATGTTTTTGAAAGTTAAACTTGGGGTTGAAGTAGAAAACGTTTATAAAACTAGTTTTTAAACGTACCTAAATAAGGAAAAAGGAGTTCTACGTATTTACGAGTACTCCAAAGACCAATACTTTTATGATGAGAATCTGGGGCAAGAAACGGAGTAAGTTTGCAAATCTTTATGGCAAGGTCACTTGATTGTTGGACGCGCTCTTGTAGTGCATCAAGTTCGCCATCCGAGATATAACTAAATAAATAGTCCTGAATACGCTGGCTATTCTTTAGTTCTCTGCTGTATGCCAAGAAGTTAGAAGAATGATCACTACCAGCAATCCAGTCATGAATAATTTGGCGCTCTACAGGGTTAAACACCCCAAACATTTTTCCATTTTCTTCATTAATCATTCGCCAGAATACGCTCTGTTCAGGGTCGGTATTAAACTTAATCCATTTGTGTTCAGTTAAATGAGTGATTAAACCTGCAATGTCATCGGGATTTGATAACCATTGATTAATGGTCTTGCACCCAAACTGTCTGGTTTCGTTATGGATTAACTGACCGACAAGCGCCTTTCTTTTGAAAATTCTATGGACAAAGTCTTCAGTATTTAAATTTTTTATAATGTTTGAAGAGGATACCCCATGATTATTAAGGGCAAAACCACGTTTTAGCTTGGTCAAGAAGAGTTCTTTATCTCTATATTTATTATAAATATCTTCAATAACTTTAATGGCTTTATAGGCATGGCCATTGTCAATATTGTCGATAGTGATATGAAGATTAAAGTATTTAGAATCAATACCTAATTCAGCAAGCTCATAATTCGAAATTAAAAGATGCAGTGGTAACTGCTCATAGCCTAAATTAAAACCCACAATCTCGGGAATAAACTCAGGAGGTGCATAACCCAGAGCAAGCTGCACAACTGCTTGATGATAATACTCGTCTTCTAAAAGCAGATCGAAACTGTCTAGCCCTAGACTGCGTAAAAGGTCATCATAGATACAGACATGGTTTGCTTTTGGCTCACCTAACCCAAGCTCTTCGAGATAAGTAATAATTAATTCATGAAAAATAGGATCATTCCAATAATGCACTGAGCTATATAGCCATGCACCGTCTACTTTTTTGGTTGGAGACACCTTTATTAAAAACTCAAATGCCTGAGCGACGTTCTTAAAATACTCTCTATCTTGACCAGATTGTCTACGATTTAAATATGCCTGAAATTCCTGACAATTTTTTTTATTATCGTTTTCACACCATGCCTTAATCGAATTGATATCCGAAGGAAAATCTATTTCCTTCATCTCTAGTTTATCTATCTCTTTAACAAGAAAATCTCTAGCCTTTTTCTCTTTCTCAAAACTAGAAACATCAGGATCAAGGAAAAAAACAAACAATTCATAATAATTTTGTTGATTATCTTGTAATAAATCGAATAATCGTTTTTTCACTACAACAGGCATTTTTATTCTCCGTTTGTGAGATATCAATTACCATACGTCACCCTAACTATAATCGAGTTTTAAGTTTGTTATTTTGCGTTATTAAAAAACATGGTAAATACAATAAATTTAAAAAATTCATAGACATATAAAATAACGTAAAATTACATTTAAACTTTTAGTATTATTTAAGCTACTGTTTTTATATAAAATTTGCAAATCTTAATCCAATTTTACATTAACTTTACCATCAAAATTATAAACATTAAAAAAATAACAAAGCAAACAATTAAATAGTTTTATAACATTTTAAAAACAATTGTAAGGAGAATTAAAATGTTCAATAAATGTTGCGAATTATTAGCAAAGGAAAAAATTAAAATTGCATTTTTTGAAAGCGCCTCTGCGGGTTACCTTGCTTATCGTTTCTCTTTAAGTCCTTATTCAGGCGATATACTGATTGGAAGCCTTGTAAGTTATGACCTTCGCGTAAAGGAAAATACCTTGCATATTTCAGAAGAACTTATTGAAAAATATACTGCAGAATCAATGCAAGTGACTGTTGAAATGATTAATAAAGGTAAAGAACTTTTACATGCTGACCTGTATGTTGCCTGCACAGGTCTTTTGAAAAAAGGCGGCTCTGAAACACCAGAAAAACCTGTAGGTACTTTCTTTTACTCAATATATTATAAAAATAATTTTTATAATTTTAGACGTGTTTTAAGGGGTCCTGCCTTTTTAAAACTAAGAAAGTTGATTTACTATGTTACTCAAGATATAAAACTTATTATATTAGAAGACAAAAGGCATTAATTTTATATAAAAGTTAACAAATATACATTTAGAAATATTTATTATCTTTCTTAAATATTATGTGCTGAAATGTAATTTTTTAAATGTTCATATTAATAATGTTTATGACTTAAAATTACATACATTAAAAATCAGCAAGTTATTTAAAATTTATAAATTTTAAGTTTACAGTTAAATATAGGGTAACACCCCTACCCTACACATTTAAAATCTACATGTTTTAATAACCCTATCTGAAGCTCTCAGATAAAACACATCGTCATAATTGATATGAGGTATTAAAAATGAGCACTACTAATAATCAAGCAAATCAACGCAATAATCAGCAGCAACAACAACAGCAAAATGACAACCGTAATCAACAGCAACACGGTAACCAACAGCAAAACGATCAACAGCAACAAAATAACCAGCAACAACAGCAAAATGATAACCGCGGCCAACAACAAGGATCTAATCAAAAAGATTCTGGCCAACAAAACTCAAATAACAACCAACAACGTTAATCGTTTGTAGTTGTTCTTTGATGCGGTCGATCATTTAGGAAGGTGACCTCACCTTCCTAAATCAAAATATAAGCATAAAATTCAATAAAATATGAGGGAATTCTGATGACAGATCAAAATACAGATCATGCTCAATTGGTAGCTGGCGATCATAACTATTCTGACTCTCGCTGGCGCGAAAGCTATCTTACTCGACCTTATTATCAAGAAGCGCAATTAACTACACCAGATCTAGATTATGATCGTGATTTCTCTGCAGCTTATGAACTTGGTCATCGAGCTCGTTCTGAATCTAAAGAAGGAACTCAGTTTGAAGATATGGAAGGCAGCTTGCAGCAAAAATGGGAAGAACTAAAAGCTGAGTCCCGCCTAAAATGGGAACACGCTAAACAAGCGATTAAAGATGCGTGGGATGATATGTAACATCCTCAAAAGGTCCATAGCTATAAGCTTATTTCCTATTGGCCCTGGGAAATAGGCTTTTTTATTGTCCTAAAATTATGAGCATTAAAAAAATGGTGGCATATTAAAATTATGACTAAGATATTGATTTGCTAAAATTGGATCATCAAAAATTTCTTTTTTAAATTGTACACTCGGTGTTGTAGCGAGTACATGTGTCGGCTTAATAGTAACTTCCACTACATACTTATTTTGCTCATATTTGGCTTTTACACCATAAATCTCAGAATCATTAATGCAAGTTCCATCTGTAAAATATACAAACATACGTACTACCTTAAATATTACTCATCATAGCGGTCTTATCAAAAATAAAGCCTGACTCAGATAATCAGGTCAGGCCTTTCATCAAAATTAACTTTGATTTTTCTTAAAATATTCAATTATTTCTTCCCCATTATTTACAGGCTTTTTCTGCGAAGGGTAAGTTTCTTCATAGGCATAGGCGGGTAAAGTAATTTTAGCTCGAATTGGAGGTAATTTTTCTTGTCCACCTGTGGTAATTCGCTCAATAAAACCAGCAAGCCAAAGTACAAACTCCTGAGTATTTTTACTTTTAGGAATAAGACTTAAATCCAATTTAATTTTTGACTCTTGCAAAGGTTTAATGAGTATTTCAGCAAAATCAATATAATTATATAAAAGCTTTAATTTTGTCCCCTTTATTTCTTGTCTGAGTTCAATCATCAAATTATTAAGATCTTCCATCGGGTCATCCGTAAAGCCTTTTTTTTCTTTAACATTTTGATATATTTTCTCAGCTATTTTTAAATATTGGGGCATATCCTTACCTTTTATAGTTCGCTCTTACTAAAATGAATTTTGGATGAATATAAGTAAGCTATTGTGTTTGTTTTATTAACTTTTTGAAACGGTAACTTAAGATTGCAACAAAACGGTAACAACAAATTCTCCAAATTGTAAAAATAAAATAAATATTTGATTAATTTTATATTTTTATATATTTCATTATTATTAAATTATATTTTTTATATAAAATAACGATTAAAAAAGCCTACTAATAAAGTAGGCTTTTGAGAGAAGCTAATCTATTACGAGTTTTTATTCATGTCATGAGATGTAGCTGGATCACTTGCTTCATGCATGCCGTCATTTCTTGAATTACGATCTTGGCAAGCACTCATACCCATAGCAATTGCCAACACCATACTTACTGCACAAAAGATTCTTACCATTTAAATCACCTTTATAAATATTAAAATGTAGGTTCATGAATAACATTATCTTATGTTGGCCTACCGCAGTGGTTCTCTTAACTTTTGTAGATTATGCAAGCTTTTGTAAAAACCAAAAATTATGATTAATAAAATTATATTTCTTGCAATTGATATTTTGGTTATTTTTTGGCAAGCAGTGTTTAGGAGGCTCAGGTCATGTTATAAAAATCGAATTATTAAATAGTTTAGCCAAACAACACACCTAATTAGAGATATTGATATACTATACAAATAAACAATTAATAAATATTTGATATATAAGATTAAAAAATAATAGTGTGACTTAAATTCAAATTATTTATACTCATATTATATTTTTTAATTTTTCTATTTTCTAAATAAAAACAGTGAAATATTTATATCAAGTTATATAAATCAATCTTTTATTTTTGCAATTGACCCACCCCAATGCTCAGCTTATGATGCTCGCGCTGACCAATTTTGTCAGTCGGTTTTAGCAGACCGTCTACCTAAGTGCACTAAAAACACGTTTTTTGGTGTGACGCCCCTCGTGCCTTTGATGGAGGAACGGGAGTGGGACACCCTTGGGTGTGCTGGTTTCTTAGGTATCAGTCTGCTAACCCTCTTTCGTTTCGCCACCATAATAATGAGCAATGAGTGGGCATAACTTCTTTTAACCAAGGAGTCACTCATGACTATTATTCTATATTTTTTAAATTCTTTTATTAAACCTACTTACATTCAACTTCTTTTACTCAAGCAGTCATTTCTTAGAGTTCTTTCTCATCCTCTGTTTAAAAGAACTACACACTATAGAGTTCGAAAAATTTTTACTTAATCTTTTTGTGTACCCATCTTGATATACAAGATTGGGGCAGAAGTTTTATGTATTCAAAATCACATAAAGATTAAAACTTCTATCAACATCACTTAACGATAACAACAACCTATGAAGAGTAACAAGAATGTTTTTTCTCTATCGTTTTGTTTTGGTGAGCCTTCTGACAATAGGTGTTTTAAATTTGATGGGGTGCAGGCCAATGAGTAAAAATGAATTTAATACACGTTGTGTATGGGCCGGACATGACCTTTCAGCGTGTAATTGTATTTATAATTCTTTAGAGCAGCATTATTCACCCCAATTTGTAGAAAGTTTACCAAAATTAAGTTTGCAAAATATTGATGCGAAAATGAACTTTGTAGAAACCATGAATCAAACAATGCAGCAGTGCCAATTGAGTGCGAGCAAACACTAAACTAATTTATAGAGGCATGCTCTACCAAAAAATCCAAGAATGTACGTACGCGATTAGGAACATACTTGTCGTGGCCAATCCAGACAGCATGAAATTCTTCAGAAGCATGAATATTCCAATCTTCAAGAATTTTGACGAGTTGTTTTTGCTGTAACGCATTTCGAATCTGGAATTCATTTAGTTGAGCAATGCCAGCACCTGCCAGTGCCAACTGTAAAATTGCTTCGCCATGGTTTACTTTTAAAACTTTAGAGGGGGTTAGGCTGATTTCCTGAGTTGCTTTTTTGAATAGCCAGGTTTTGTTCTGGCGTTGATAACTTACATCTAAAAGCTGATGTTCATGTAGTTCATCTGGATGCTCAGGACAACCGTACTTTTCAATATATACAGGAGAGCAAACATACTGTTTATAAGTACTGCCAAGCGATCGGGCCACCAGATTGGAACTTTTCAAAGGTCCTGTTCGAATCGCAACATCAATTCTTTGTTCAACCAAATTAATTACTTCATCACTCAAATGAGCTTCTAATTCAATTTCCGGGTAACGTTGATTAAACAAACTAATGCATGGCAATAAAAAGTGTGTCCAATATGAAAAACTGGTATGGATTCTAATTCGCCCTTTCGGTGTATGATTTGCGGTAACCGATTGTTCCAGTTCGTCCAAGTCATTAAGTATTTGAATGCCTTGCTCATAAAACTGGCATCCTTCACTGGTAAGCTGAAACTGACGTGTTGAACGGTTGAGTAACCTGACACCCAGTCTTTTTTCTAAACGAGAAATTAACTTGCTTACGGCAGAAGGCGTCATGTTACACGCTCTTGCTACCGCTGAAAAACTTCCAAGCTCGACCACCCGTATAAAAATTGCCAACTCGCCAGAACGATTGATATCAAAATAAGACATAGCAAAATTTATTTATGAATTGTATTCACAGATCTTATTCCGCTTAGACCGCTATAACAAGGCATCAATTTGTTTCAACATACCTTTAATTCGTTTTAAAGAGTTCTTGAGATGAAACTTTATCAAGCTACCCTATTTTCTTTGGTTTTATTTACGAGCTTTGCACAAGCTGATATAGAAAACAGCCAATGGATTACCACTTGGTCTGCGAGCCCTCAAAAAGTCTGGAATAAAGACTTCGTTTTTCCAACACTCATTCCAGAGCAAGTATCTAATCAGACTATTAGACAAATGAGCAAAATTAGTTTGGGCGGTGAAGCGGTTCGGCTCGTTTTTACCAATCAATATGGTAAACAGCCACTTTATATTGATCAAACAACGATTGGTTTAGCGAACACAGCAAGCCTGAAATCTAACAGCACCTATCCTGTTTATTTTTCTGGTCAACTTAAAGCAAAAATTTTACCGGGCAAACAATTGGTGAGTGATCCAATTCAGTTACCTGTACCCGATCATGCTCAATTGGTGGTAAATAGCTTTATTCAAAAGCCTACATCGTTTAAAACATTTCATTGGGATGCCAAACAAACCAGTTGGCTCATTACTGGAAATCAGACAACAAATTTAACTACGCCAACTGATGCCAAAACAACAACGGCGCGATTATTACTATCAGCAATCGAGGTAAAACCCAAACAGAAAGCTCAGGTGGTTGCTGTTATTGGAGACTCAATTACCGATGGTGCAACTGCGACTTTAGACGCTAATAGCAGGTGGACCGATTTTTTAGCGAAACGTTTATCAGCACACCATGTAGCCGTGATTAATAGCGGAATTTCAGGAAATCGATTACTTACCGATGGTATGGGTGATAGCGTTTTAAAACGTTTAAACAGTGAGATATTTCAATATTCAGGCGTTAAAACTTTAATTGTTTTGGTCGGTATCAATGACATTTCATGGCCCGGTACAGCTTTTGCACCTAAACAGCAAATACCTTCTTTTGAGGCGCTCACTCAAGGTTATCGACGTGTTGTAAGTGAGGCCCATAAACATAATATTCAGGTGATTGGTGCAACCTTACTTCCGTTCTCTGGTGCTTTACCTAATACCCCTTTAGATAATTATTATCAACCCAACAAAGATCAATTACGTCAGCGCATTAACCACTGGATGAGAACTAGCCATACCTTTGATGGTGTGCTTGCTCTTGATGAAGGCCTAAAAGATCCAAAACATCCCAATCGATTAAATCCAATTTATGATTCTGGAGATCATTTACATCCTAATGATCGAGGCAATCAGCATATGGCAGAATTGGTAGATTTAGATCAAATTATTAAAAATTAATGATTCCCCCCATCAGGTGAAATCTTCACATGATGGGGCTGCTTATTTAAAAATCATAACTCGCTATCATGTTGAAGCGGTTATCAATCTCGTTACGATTATCAAATGTTTCTCGTTCCCCATAAACATATTCGATACCCAAAGTAATCGGCTTATACGGGTTATAAAGTGCATTCACCCAACCTTGCCAAAGCTGTTTGTTTTGGGTGGTACTAGTACGCTGTAATTCGGCAAAACGGTTATCATCTTTAGCCTTCATATAGCCGTAACCTAAAGTCGAGCGAATTTGCGGTGTAAATTGATGAGTGATACCCAAAGAAACTGTGTCAAATTCATTGCTATGCATATTGTTTTGATCATCTATTGCATAGCCACTGTTACTCCATAGCAAGAAACGTCCATCACCTTTGACATGGTAATAATCGGCTTTAAGTAATGTATCAGGGGTAATTTGATATTTACCGCCTAAGCCTACACCCCACGCCCACTCACTATCATTGTTAGTTCTTTTTTCTGCAACAAAACTACGGCCTGAAAGCATCGAACCATTGGCAAATTTATGATTTAGACGTCCGACTAAAGCAGGTAAACGCATTTTATTATCTGGATCTGTTGCCGCAGTATATTTCGGGTCTTCAACTGATACTGCAAAACTTGTATTTGCCGTTAAGTTATCGCTATAGCGAACAAGCGGCGATCTTAATAATGCACTGCCTACAAATGTACCCGCATCAATCGTTTCTGGGTAATATTCAGGGGCAATAAATGTCGACCATGTTTGACCAATAAGCCATTTATCAAAAGTTAAATAGGCATGACGTATGCGAAACTGATCACGAGTAGCCGCCCCAAAAAAGTCCATTTCTAACTTTCCGCCCACATCACCAACAGCTGTAGGCGTTTTAAAATTCAATCCGAAACGGGTCACATAAACCGTACTGTGCAACTGGTCTTTCTGTGCAGATTCTTCTGGCGTATTTTCAAGAGGAACGCCGCTAATATTGTTATACATGCTAGATGCACCCTTAATTTGATAAGAAGCATCTGCTCGTATATAACCGTATAAGTTAAATTCCGCACCAGATTTAGTTAATGTTTGCTGTATAAATTGTGGAGCTTGAGTAACTACAGGAGCAGTTTGTTCTACTCTTTTTTGAGCTAAAGATTTTTGAGCCTCCATATTAGTTTGTAGCATAGCGCGTAGTTCTTTTATTTCTTGGCGAAGTTGCTCTATTTCAGGGTTTACTTGGCCTGCAAAAGCAGAAGACATAAGCAGAGTCACAGAAACTGCCAACAAGCTTTTTTGAACCGTTGTATTTAAAATTTTCATCATGAAATTTTCCTTTAGACCTTTAAGTAGTCTTAAAAGTCTCGACATCCTTTTTGTTATGTACCTATCTAAAATAGATCCTTGAAAATTTGCCTTTCTTTCACAAGAAAGACGTTCCCTCATATTTTTTAGATCCACCCTCCCTAGTGCAGCAAAAGCAACTTTTTAATTTTTCATTTTTATATTCTCTTCCACATTGAGAATATTCGGTTTTAAACCCTCATTTATATTCCCCAATAGTATTATTTTTTTGCAATAAACCCTTGATAAGTCAAAATTTGCGTATATGGCTGTACGCTTTCAAAGCCTGTCTCTTCCAAAAGTTTTATATATCCTTCAGTCGTTAAACTAAAAAAGTCCTCCGCCATACGCTCCAACATTTTTTGACATTGTTCTTCTGTTAACCCTTGAGCCAAACACAAATAATGTAATGCTTGAAGCTGCTGTGGATTTACACAAGTCATGAGGTCATAGGTAAGTAAAGGCGCCTTTTCTTTTAAGCGCTTATAAATATCCTTAAAGAAGGCTGGTTTTATGTCATCTGCAATAAAATGAGCCACAAGAATAGAAAGTGCAGCATCAAAGGAACTCTCGAGAGGTAAAGCTGAAGTTTCACCGTGAACAAAAGTGACTTGGGTAGACTTACCTAAAATCTCCACCTGCTCCTGAGCTTTTTGCAGCATGGTTAAAGATGGATCAACCGCTGTAAATTGCCAGTTTGGATGTCTTTTAAGTAAATATTCGAGTTCGTAACCTGTACCACAGCCCACAATTAAGATATGAGCATCTGGTGGCAACACCGACTGCAAAATGGCATCCACCTGTTGGTGGATCACTTCATAGCCTGGAATTAATTTACGAATATGTGCATCATATCCTTCGACTACTTTAGGGCTATTAAAGTCTTTTGCCATTTTGCGTGTCCTCTATTTAAACCGTATTTCGATTTTCCTTTGCTGCACTTTGACCGAGCTTTTGACTTAATTTAGTCAAAGACATTTCCCGTTAAATTAAGTTCAGCTCGCATAAATTCCTGCAATTTAAACTTTTGGGCTTTGCCAGAAGCAGTCATTGGAAACTCATTAAAGAATCGGACATAACGCGGCACTTTGTTATGTGAAATGTGTTCTTTACAAAATTGGCGGATACTGTCTTCATCGACTTGGTGATGCTCATGCAGGATAATACATGCACAAAGTTCTTCACCATATTTCGCATCTGGCAAGCCAATCACCTGTACATCGCTTACATCTGGATGAGTATATAAAAAGTCTTCAATCTCTTTTGGAAAGAGGTTTTCCCCACCACGGATCACGACATCTTTAATACGGCCTTTAATTTTAATAAAACCTTCTTGATCCATCTCGGCAATGTCACCCGTATGCATCCAGCCAGCCGCGTCAATCACTTCACGGGTCTTTTCCTCTTCACCCCAATAACCAGCCATCACTGAATAACCACGGACACATAGCTCCCCCAAAGTCCCTTGCGGAACAATTTGCCCTTCTAGATCAACAATTTTAATTTCAACATGTGGATGAACATGCCCAACTGTGCTTACCCGTTTATCAATCGAATCGTTTACCGAACTTTGTACACTCACTGGCGAGGTTTCGGTCATGCCATAACAAATGGTGATTTCAGACATATGCATTCGGTCTATAACACGTTGCATAATTTCACGTGGACAAGGACTACCTGCCATAATGCCTGTTCTTAAGCTCGACAGATCAAAATCATTAAACTGTTCATGCTCTAAGGTTGCAATAAACATGGTTGGTACGCCATAAGCTGCCGTACAACGTTCTTGATGAATCGCTTTTAAAGTTTCCAAAGGATTAAATACAGCCGATGGATAGACCATGGTTGACCCATGCGTCACACACGCCAGATTCCCCATCACCATGCCAAAACAATGGAACAATGGCACAGAAATACAGACTTTATCTTGGGGGGTTAAACGAATGCCTTCACCGACAAAATAACCATTATTTAAAATATTATGATGGGTTAACATGGTCCCTTTCGGGTTACCTGTTGTACCTGAAGTAAATTGGATATTAATGGTTTCATCAAACTGGAGCTGTCTGGCTAATTGTTTTAATTGTTCTAGCTGTTCAGAAGTTGGTGTAGTTAGTAAATCACTAAAACGATAAATACCGGTATGTTGTTGGTCATCAATTTTAATGACAAATTTTAAATGTGGCAGTCGCTCTGAACTGAGCACTTTATCTGTACAGGTGGTTAACTCAGGGGCAATTTTTGTGAGTAATTCTTGGTAATCCGTCGTTTTAAATTGAGAAGCAATAATCAATCCTTTGCATGAGACCTTATTCAACACATATTCAAGCTCATGACTTTTATAAGCTGTATTTAGATTGACTAAAATAATCCCTGCTTTAAAAGCTGCAAACTGCGTAATGGTCCATTCCACACAGTTAGGTGACCAAATTGCTAATCGGTCTCCTTTTTTTAATCCCAATTTTAATAGGCTACAAGCAAAAGCGTTTACTTCATCCTGTAAAGCTTTATAGGTTAATCGTCTGTTTTGATGAAAACTGACAATCGCTTCCTTTTCAGCATATTGCTGACAGGCCTGATCAAATTGTTCACCAATGGTCATACCCAATAAGGGTTGTGTACTTGGTCCCGAGGCGTAGCTTAACCGTTCTTGTTGCATTGAATCATTCTCCTTGATTCTTCTAATTCTCTTCTTACCTGATCTAATTGTTGTTACTGCAACTACTTTTCCAAACTACTTATTTTGTGTTGTTTTATCCTTTATATGCCCTATTTTTTCTGCACAGCATCCACACAAAAGTCAGCAATCTGTTTTGAAAAATAGTCTTTATGCGCATGATCAAACTTTGTATTTTGAGCTGGGTCTAGGGGTTCAACCACCACATAAGTCATAGCACCGACTACACAAAGTGCTGCTGTGTTTAAATCATCCAAGACAAACTCACCACTTGCATTTCCATCCGCAAGTATTTTTTTAATACTTTGTTTAATCAATTGCTTCACACGAAAACGCTCATGTTCAACCGTTGAATCGACGGGTTCAAACATGAGTGAATATGCAAGCTGAGGACTATTGAGTGCCCGTTTTACAAAGGTTGCTACCGCCTTGTGTAATTTCTGCTTTGCCGATAAGTCACTTTCGGTAATCGATTCAATCACCAATAGTTCTGTATTAATGGCATCAGACAAAACTTCTATTAGCACTTGGCTTTTATTATCGAAGTAGCGATAAACCAGTCCACTAGATACACCCGCTTGCTCTGCAATTGTTTGTATTTGTGCGTCTTTGAACCCTCCCTCTGAAATTATTTTTCTGGCTGAACTCAAAATCGATTTTCGATTTTGTTCCATCCGCTCTTGCATTAAAGATGATCGTTTATAGCTCATAATTTATTCTCTAACAAATAAAATGAATTGTAAATCATTTTATGAATTTGTATTCACTTTTTCAAAAAATCATTGTATGGTAATTATCAAATACCCACAAAATATTTTATGGACAACAAATATAACCAATAGGATGAAAATATCATGAACCTACGCAGCTTGAATTTCGGTCTAGATGAAACTTTAATTGCGCTTCAAGATTCGGTAGCCGCATTTTGTGCAAAGGAAATTGCACCAATTGCCCAACAAGTTGATCAAGACAACAAATTCCCTGCACATCTCTGGAAAAAATTCGGAGATATGGGCCTTTTAGGTATGACGGTTTCTGAAGAATATGGCGGTGCCAATATGGGTTATTTAGCTCATATTATTGCCATGCAAGAAATTTCCCGTGCTTCGGCAGCCATTGGTCTTTCTTATGGTGCTCATTCTAATTTATGTGTAAACCAAATTAACCGTAACGGTAATGAGCAGCAAAAACAAAAGTATTTACCAAAATTAATTTCCGGTGAATATGTTGGTGCCCTTGCCATGTCTGAGCCAAATGCCGGTTCCGATGTCGTCAGCATGAAATTACGCGCCGAGCAAAAAGGTGATCACTTTGTTTTAAACGGTTCAAAAATGTGGATTACCAACGGCGGTGATGCAGATGTACTGGTCGTTTACGCTAAAACTGATCCACAAGCTGGCCCTAAAGGCATGACCGCATTCTTGATTGAAAAAGGCATGAAAGGCTTTAGTCACGGCAACCACTTAGACAAACTCGGTATGCGCGGCTCTAACACTTACCCCCTATTCTTTGACAATGTAGAAGTCCCTGCTGAAAACGTACTTGGTGGTGTGGGTAACGGGGTTAAAGTACTCATGAGTGGTTTGGACTATGAGCGAGCAGTTTTAAGTGCAGGACCTTTAGGCATTATGGATGCTTGCTTAGATGTGGTGATTCCTTACTTACATCAGCGTGAACAGTTTGGTCAGGCTTTAGGTGAATTCCAGCTTATGCAAGGCAAACTTGCCGATATGTATTCAACTTGGTTGGCATGTAAAGCTCTCGTTTATGCTGTTGGTGCTGCATGTGACAAAGCTGACCATGACCGCAGCCTACGCAAAGATGCCGCAAGTGCCATTTTATATGCTGCTGAAAAAGCAACATGGATGGCGGGTGAAGCAATTCAAACTTTAGGTGGCAACGGTTATATCAATGAATTCCCTGCTGGGCGTTTATGGCGCGATGCAAAACTTTATGAAATTGGCGCGGGAACTTCTGAAATTCGCCGCATGCTGATTGGCCGCGAACTTTTCAATGAAACCAAATAATAATTATAAGTAAGGACGCATCTTATGAACCAATTACAAAGCAAGATTAATGTTCGAAGCGAAGACTTCAAAACAAACCAGCAAGCCATGCAAACATTGGTGACAGATCTCAAACAAGTTGCCCAACGTATTGCCTTAGGCGGTGGTGAAAATGCCCGTCAAAAACATTTGGCTCGAGGTAAACTTTTACCCCGTGAACGTATTGATCAACTGATTGATGTCGGCACGGCATTTTTAGAAATTGGTCAATTGGCAGCGTACAACGTTTATGAAGATGATGTTCCTGCTGCGGGTGTGATTGCTGGTATTGGTCAGGTCAACGGCGTAACTTGCATGATCGTTGCCAACGATGCAACGGTTAAAGGTGGAACGTATTACCCACTTACGGTTAAAAAGCATTTACGCGCACAAGAAATTGCTGAACAAAATCACTTGCCTTGTATTTATTTGGTAGATTCAGGCGGTGCCTATTTACCAATGCAAGATGAGGTTTTCCCAGACCGCGATCACTTTGGGCGTATTTTCTATAATCAGGCGCGCATGTCGAGCCTAGGTATTGCCCAAATTGCCGTGGTGATGGGTAGCTGTACCGCAGGTGGTGCTTATGTTCCAGCCATGTCTGATGAAACGATTATTGTCCGTAATCAAGGTACGATTTTCTTAGGTGGTCCTCCTCTGGTAAAAGCTGCAACTGGCGAAGTGGTAAGCAGTGAAGATTTAGGCGGTGGCGATGTACACACACGTCTTTCAGGTGTAGCTGACCACTTAGCTGAAAATGATGAACATGCCATTGCGATTGCACGAAACATTGTTGCTAACTTAAATAAAAAGCCAAATGAGTTAAATAAGCAAATTGATGAGCCGCTGTTTGATGCCTCAGAACTCTATGGCGTGGTGCCAAGTGATGCGCGTAAACCTTTCGATGTGCGTGAAGTCATTGCACGTATTGTAGACGGCTCTCGTTTTGACGAGTTTAAAGCCCGCTTTGGCTCAACACTTGTAACGGGTTTCGCTTCTCTCTACGGCATGCCAGTCGGCATTATTGCCAATAACGGAATTTTATTTTCTGAGTCTGCTCAAAAAGGTGCTCACTTTATTGAACTGTGCACACAGCGCAATATTCCATTGTTATTCCTACAAAACATCACCGGCTTTATGGTCGGTCGCCAGTATGAAAATGAAGGGATTGCAAAAAACGGCGCTAAACTGGTGATGGCAGTTGCAACCGCAAATGTACCAAAACTCACCCTAATTATTGGTGGTTCATTTGGTGCAGGTAACTACGGTATGTGTGGCCGTGCTTATTCACCACGCTTTTTATGGACATGGCCGAACTCTCGTATTTCAGTGATGGGGGGTGAACAAGCAGCGAGCGTACTTTCGACTTTAAAACGAGATCAAATTGAGCAAAAAGGTGCCGAGTGGTCAGCGCAAGAAGAAGACGAATTTAAACAACCGATTCGTGAACAATACGAGCGTCAAGGCCATCCATACTATGCTTCTGCCCGCCTTTGGGACGACGGTGTAATTGATCCAGCTCAAACTCGTCAGGTACTTGGTTTAAGCCTTGCTGCGGCCATGAACGCTCCAATCCAGCCAACCAAATTTGGCGTGTTCCGCATGTAAGAGGTGTATATGAGCTATCAATTTTTACAACTCGAACAACAAGGTCAGGTTGCCTATGTTTGGCTGAATCGCCCTGAATTGCACAATGCTTTTAATACGACAGTCATTGAAGAGCTGCATACTTGCTTTAAGCAAATTAATACACGTGATGATATTCGTGTTGTGGTTTTAGCTGGTCGCGGTAAAAGCTTTTCGGCAGGTGCCGACCTCAACTGGATGAAACAGGCAGGTCAGGCATCTTCAGCAGAAAATGAAGCAGATGCATTAAAACTTGCGCAAATGCTTGATGCACTTGCAACACTTAAACAACCGACTATTGCCCGCGTGCATGGCATTGCCTTTGGTGGCGGCATGGGTTTGGCATCGGCATGTGATATTTGCATTGCAAGTACTGATGCTAAGTTTGCAACTTCTGAGGTTCGTTTAGGTCTTGCTCCTTCTACCATTAGCCCCTATGTAATTCGTGCGATTGGTGCAAGACAAGCTTCCCGTTACTTCTTAACTGCCGAGCGGATTTCAGCACGTGAAGCCAAACAAATTGGTTTAGCACACGAAGTAGCAGATGCTGAAGACTTAGATAAAAAAGTTCAAGAAATTGTTGATGCGCTATTACTCGGTGGCCCGCACGCTCAAGCGGCTTCAAAACAACTCATTCAAATGGTGAGTAACCAGACCATGAGCAATGACTTGCTGCAACAGACAGCACATCATATTGCTCAAGTTCGTCAAGGCGGCGAAGCAAAAGAAGGTCTAAGTGCCTTTTTAAATAAACAACAGCCTGCTTGGGTTTCTAACTCGAATAACAACAATTAAGGACGATCATCATGTTTGAAAAGATTTTAATTGCGAACCGTGGCGAGATTGCCTGCCGCGTAATTCGTACAGCTAAAAAATTAGGTATTAGAACGGTTGCCGTTTACTCAGATGCAGATGCAAATGCCCAACACGTCAAACTTGCAGATGAAGCGGTTTATATTGGTCAGTCCCCTGCAACACAAAGTTATTTACAGGTTGATCGTATTATTCAAGCTGCCATTGATACAGGCAGCCAAGCGGTTCATCCGGGTTACGGCTTCCTTTCTGAAAACGACCAGTTCGCACTCGCTTGCCAACAACACAACATTTGCTTTATTGGCCCGCCAGTGGATGCCATTTTAGCGATGGGCTTAAAAGCAACCTCTAAAGCTTTAATGGAAAAAGCTGGTGTCCCTTTAACACCGGGTTATCACGGAACCAACCAAGATGCGGACTTTTTAAAGCAACAGGCAGACCGAATTGGCTATCCTGTTTTAATTAAAGCCAGTGCTGGCGGCGGTGGTAAAGGCATGAGTCTAGTTGAACGCAGTGAAGATTTTCTGCATGCCTTAGCCTCTTGTAAACGTGAGGCCAAATCGAGTTTTGGTAATGATGATGTCTTGATTGAGCGTTATGTGATTCAACCGCGCCATATTGAAGTGCAAGTGTTTGGCGATACACATGGCAACTACGTACATTTGTTTGAACGCGACTGTTCAGTACAACGCCGCCACCAAAAAGTGCTAGAAGAAGCCCCTGCTCCACAAATGCCAAGCGAAAAGCTCGATGCAATGCGCCAAGCGGCAATTGATGCTGCACGAGCGGTAAATTATGTTGGTGCAGGTACGGTTGAGTTTATTGTGGAACAAGACGGAACGGCGTATTTCATGGAAATGAATACCCGTCTGCAAGTCGAGCACCCTGTTACTGAAATGATTACAGGTGAAGACTTGGTCGAGTGGCAACTTCGCGTCGCTTATGGCGAACCTTTACCTAAACTACAAAACGAATTAAAAATTCACGGACATGCGCTTGAAGCGCGGATTTACGCTGAAGAACCAGAAAAAGGCTTTTTACCTGCTATTGGTAAAATCGACTATTTGCGCTATCCAACTCAAAACCAATATGTACGTGTAGATAGTGGTATTGTTGAAGGCGATGAAATCACGACCTATTACGACCCAATGATTGCCAAACTCATCGTATGGGGTAAAAACCGTGAAGCTGCGCTTATTCAAATGCAAAATGCTTTAAGCCAATTCCATGTGGATGGCTTAGGCAACAACATTGCTTTTCTTGAAAAAATTGTTCGTAGCGAATCGTTTAAACAAGCCAAGCTTGATACCAACCTGATTCAGCGTGAACAAAACTTCTTGTTTAGCCCTGAAGAGATCAAACCGGAACTGGTGGTAGCCGCAGCATTTATTGAGTTTTTAAGCAAGCTTAATAACAACAGCTCAAGCCAAAAACAGCTTTGGCAAGCTCAGCCGCTTTGGCGTTTAAATATTGCTTATCAGCACAGCATTAAATTGAACTATTTAAACCAAAATATTCAAATCAAATTTGCCTCAAATGAAGATGGTTTCACCGCAGAATATAACGGTCAAAGCTACCCGATTTCTGGTCAATTGATTGATGCACATACTGTTTCTGTTCAAATTAGTGGAACTCAGCAAAAGCTGTCTTTTAACCAAAGTCAGCAAGGCATTACCTTGTTCCAAAATGGTCAAAGCTATAAGTTTGCTTATATCCGCCAAGACTTTAATCAGGCAGATAGCCAAGCCGATGAAGGTCATTTAAAAGCACCAATGCCGGGTGTGGTTACACAAGTGCTCGTCAGTGCAAATCATAGCGTGAAGAAAGACGATATTTTAATGACGCTTGAAGCCATGAAAATGGAATATACCATCCGTGCCCCTAAAGATGGCGTGATTGTAGACTCCTATTTCCAAGTCGGTGATCAGGTCAAAGCTGGCGATGAGCTTGTGGAATTTCAGCCTGCACAGGAGGAAGTTGCATGAGTGAATTTGTCAAAATCGTGGAGGTCGGTCCCAGAGACGGCCTCCAAAATGAAAAGCAGGCTTTAACTGTCGAACAACGCTTAAACTTCATTAACGATCTAATCAATGCAGGCCTAAAATCAATTGAAGTCGGTTCATGCGTTTCGGCAAAATGGGTACCGCAAATGGCCCAAAGTGACGAGCTATTTAAGCTGTTACCCCAAACAACCGATGTGCAATTTAGCCTGCTTACTCCAAATATTAAAGGTTTTGAAACTGCTCAAGCGGTAGGATGCAAAGAGGTCGCGGTGTTTACCGCAGCTTCTGAGAGTTTTACCCGTAAAAATATTAACTGTTCAATCGACGAAAGCTTTGAAAAGTTTAGCGATGTCATGAACGCAGCAAAAGCACATAACATCCGTGTACGCGGCTATGTCTCTTGTATTGTCGATTGTCCTTATGAAGGCGCAATTGCCCCTGAGCAAGTCGTAAAAGTGGTTAAACGACTCTATGACATGGGCTGCTATGAAGTGTCTTTAGGTGAAACCATTGGCACCGCAACACCAGATCGTGTTCAAAAGGTATGGCAAGCCTGCCTTGCTGAACTCGATAGCAAGGTATTAGCTGGGCATTTCCACAACACCTATGGCATGGCAATTGCCAATATTTATCAGTCTTTACAGCAAGGTATTCGTGTTTTTGATTCGTCTCTTGCAGGACTTGGAGGTTGCCCTTATGCCAAAGGAGCTTCGGGTAATGTATCGACCGAAGATTTGTTTTATTTGCTATCACACATGGGTTTTGAAACTGGCATTGACTTAGAGAAACTGATGCAAGCCAGCCAAAATATTAGCAATGTATTAAACCGAAAAAGCTTATCGAATTATGCCAATGCGTATTGGCAGACCAAGTGTGCATAGTCATAAATTAAAATAGTTCAGCATCTGGTATAAAGCTGAATATTAGGCAAAGTACCAGATCATCCTATCTCATCTTTATCTCATTCTGTTCAGGAATTGGGGCTCAATCCCTCATGCAATTTTTTTAAAATTTATCGTTCATCTCTGTATTAAATGCCTCTTTAAAAAGAAGCATTTTCTACCCTATTTTTATTCTAATCCGTATTATTCTTCATCCTTTTTCAATTGTAATCCTTAAAAAATTTATCTCCTTATTTATAAAAATAAGATGCATCCATTTCAATTTTTGGAGAAATATATTCTTCTACCCAATCCAGCCATGCGCGTGTTTTGGCATCAATAAAATGGCGTGAAGGCAATAAGGTATAAACTCCAATATCGGGCGAACGCCACTCAGGCAAGATATGACATAATCTTCCATTTTGAACCGCGTCTAAAGCCGAAAACATCGGCAATAACGCAACCCCCATATCCTGTTGCACCACATCTAACAATAACTCGGGGTTATCTGCAATGAGTTGCCCTCCAATGTCGATTTGACAAGACTCACCATTGGCATTTAACAAATGCCAATCTGGCGTAATAGACGGGTTTACCAAGCGTAAACAGGCATGATTTTTTAAGTCTTCTGGAGACTTAGGAACGCCATGTTTTTCTAGGTACGCAGGTGAAGCACATAAAACAGAAAAAATAGTGCCAATTCTGCGTGCAACAAAACGAGAGTCTGTTAATGATTCAGTGAGATAAAGACTGACATCCACCCCTTTTGCTAACAGGTCTGGAACGTATTGTGAGGTCGTATATTCCACGGTTAATTCGGGATAATGCTTACAAAACTCGGCCATGACAGGGAAAACATAATGATGCCCAAAGCTTCCCATACTTAATACACGTAAACGACCTTTAGGTTTAGATGCCGTTCCGGTGACTTCTGCCTCTGCTTCATCCACCATTGAAATAACTTGCCGACAACGCTCTGCATAAGTTGCACCAATATCAGTCAGTGCCTGCTGGCGCGTTGAGCGTTGTATTAATTTTGTACCTAAGCGTGTTTCTAGCTCGCTGATAAGACGTGAAACCTGTGCTGTGGTCAGATCCATCTGCTCAGCTGCTGCTGTGAAACTCCCGCTATCAATCACTTTCAGGAATGCATGCATTGCATGCAAAAGTCCACCATCGAGATTTTTGCGCATAACGTAAATATCTTTTCCTAAATTACGGATTGTTGCACCAGTTTAGATCAACCACAATGACTAAATGTACATACATTGGCACTAATTCTTTTTAAGAAGAGGAACCGATCTTTTTTATTTCGTATGTCACTTGCTCCAAATATTCAACTGGATGTTGAAAAAAGAAAGTAGTCCGAGCTACTAAAAATTCTAAGGAGATATAAATGAATATAGCTACAAAAGTCACTCCAAATATTATTGCAACAAAGGATGTGTCACTTGAAGATAAATATGTAAGTGATAACGGTACAGCATTTATGACCGGCATTCAGGCACTTGTTCGCTTGCCTCTTGCCCAAACTCGCCGTGACGCGATCAATGGTTATCATACTGCTGGTTTTATTTCTGGTTATCGTGGTTCCCCTATTGGTAACTATGATAATTTCCTTTGGCAAGTTGAAGGATTACTTAAATCCCATAATGTCGTATTTCAACCTGGTGTAAACGAAGACTTGGCTGCTACCGCAATCTGGGGTACACAACAAGCAAATCTTTCAGGTCAAGGCAAATATGATGGAGTGTCTTCATGGTGGTATGGTAAAGGCCCGGGTGTTGACCGTTCAGGCGATGTACTCCGCCATGCTAACTTAGCTGGTACCTCTGAACGTGGTGGTGTCGTTGCTTTATTCGGTGATGACCACTCATGTAAATCTTCTACAGTTCCCCACCAGTCTGAACATGTCATGATTGGTTGTGGTATTCCAATTTTCTACCCAACATCCGTTCAACAAATTTTAGACTTTGGTGTTCACGCCATCGCAGTTTCACGTTTTTCTGGTCTTTGGACTTCCATGAAGCTAGTCAGTGAAATTGTAGAAACTTCCGCTTCAGTTCATGTCGACTTAGACCGTGTCACTCCTGTTATACCAGAAGATGTTAATTTCCCAGAGGGTGGCGTTAACATTCGTTGGCCAGATCATGGCATCCAACAAGAAGAACGTCTTTATAAATATCGCTTACCAGCTGTTTTGGCCTATGCTCGTGCGAATAAAATCAATACCGTAACATGGCCTTGTGAAAATGCCCGTATTGGTATTGCTGCAAGTGGTAAAGGTTATTTAGATACCATTGAAGCCCTACGTATTTTAGGAATTGAAGATGAAACAGCCCAACAGCTTGGGCTACGTGTTTATCAAGTTGGTCTAATCTGGCCTTTAGAACCACAAGGTATTCGTGAATTCGCCAAAGGTTTAGAAGAGTTGATCGTTATTGAAGAAAAACGTCCAATTCTTGAAACACAAATTAAAGATGAGCTTTACTCACTGCCTGATGACCAACGTCCTCGTGTCATTGGTAAAGCAACTGACGGCAAAGGTGAATGGAGTACCTCTATTGAAGAAGCACCACTCATTGGTCACTATGAGTACCAGCCTGAACCGATTGCAAAAATGCTGGCTGCTCGCTTCTTAAAACTAGATATTCCAGAAAGCTTAAAAGTACAAATTCAAAGCAGAATCGACCTCCTACTAAAAGCAGAGCAAGAATCAAAACGTGTTATTGACCTTGCTGAACGTAAACCTTATTTCTGTAGTGGTTGCCCACATAACTCATCAACAGTCGTTCCTGAAGGTAGCCGTGCATTAGGTGGTATTGGTTGCCACTATATTGCCGTTTCGCTTGACCGTGGTACGGAAACATTCTCTCAAATGGGCGGTGAAGGTGTAAGCTGGGTCGGTGCATCGCCTTTTACCAATGAAAAACACATTTTTGCTAACCTTGGTGATGGGACTTACTTCCACTCAGGTTACTTGGCAATTCGTCAGTCTATTGCTGCAAAAACCAATATCACCTATAAAATCCTCTACAACGACGCAGTCGCTATGACAGGCGGTCAGCATGTAGATGGTCATTTGAGCGTTGCACAATTAACTCGTCAGCTCGATGCCGAAGGTATTAAAAAACAAGTCATTGTGACTGATGAAATCAAACTGTTAAATGAAGAAGACGGTATTGCACCAGGTGTAGAAATTCGCCACCGTAATGAACTTGACGCAGTTCAACGTGAGCTGCGTGAAATTTCAGGTGTAACTGCTTTAATTTATGTACAAACCTGTGCCAGTGAAAAACGCCGTCGTCGTAAACGTGATGCTTACCCTGACCCAGCTGAACGTTTATTCATTAATACCGATATTTGCGAAGGCTGTGGCGACTGTTCTAAAAAATCAAACTGTTTATCTATTGAGCCAGTAGAAACAGCTTTAGGCACTAAACGTCAAATTAACCAAAGTAGCTGTAATAAGGACTTCACTTGTGCTGAAGGGTTCTGCCCAAGCTTTGTGACTGTTCATACACGTGATATGAAACGTCCTGCTAAATTTGAAGGTATTAGCGCAGGATGGCCAACGTCCCCAATTATTCCTCAGTTATATGATGTTCCAAGTCGCATTATGGTCGGCGGTATTGGTGGTACGGGTGTTGTGACTATCGGTGCACTTCTTGGTATGGCAGCTCACCTAGAAGGCAAAGCAACACGTGTTATGGATATGGCAGGTCTTGCGCAAAAAGGTGGTACGGTTTATTCATACGTACAACTTGCAGCAAGTGATGAGCAAATTTCTTCGACCAAGATTCCAGCAGGTCAATGTGAATTACTCATTGGTGCAGATGCGGTAGTTGCTGGTAGTGGTGCAGCCCTCTCTCGCTTAAAAGAAGATGCCTTAGTGATTGTGAATGAAGACAGCACTCCTACTTCTGAGTTTATTAAATCTCGCGACTGGTATGCACCTATTACTGATTTAATTGACCGTCTTCGTGGTCGTGTTCGTCAAGGTCAATTGGTTTCTCTACCAGCGGCTCGCATTGCCACACTACTCTTGGGTGATTCAATTTATACCAACCAGTTATTACTCGGTATGGCATGGCAATCTGGTCGCATTCCGCTATTACGTGAAAGCATTGAAAAAGCAATTCGCCTAAATGGTACGGCTGTTGAAAAGAACATCGAAGCTTTCCGCGTGGGTTGTCATCTTGCAAGTGACCCGACTTTAGCTGCTCGTTTACTTGCAGCAATGCCAAAAACTAAAACTCCGCAAACTTTGGCTGAACTTGTTGAAGACCGTTCTGCTCGTCTAACAGACTACTGGAATGAAGCTTATGCAGCTAAATACCGCACACTTGTAGAATTGGCAGCTAAAAAGTTACCAGAAGAGTTAACAGGTACGATTGCAACTCAGCTTTACAGAGTCATGGCTTATAAAGATGAATATGAAGTTGCACGTCTACTAACAGGTAAAAGCTTCAAAGAATCGATTGAAACCCAATTCGGTAAAGGCTTACGTTTAACGTATCATCTTGCTCCGCCAGCTTTACTTGGTGGCCTGAAAAATGTCCGTAAACGTGCGTTTGGTTACTGGATGCGCTTCCCAATGATGATGCTTGCTCGCTTACAATGGCTTCGTGAAACTTTCCTTGACCCATTTGCACGTCAAGAAGAACGTCAACACGAACAAGCTTGGCGTGACCGTTACATCGCATTTGTTGAAGCACTTGTTGAAGCACCCGACAATCATAACTTGGCAGTTGCTGAACAAATTGCAAAACTACCGGCAGAAGTCCGAGGTTATGGACATATCAAAATGAAAGCAATGGACGCTGCAAAACAACGTTGGGATGAACTTACCCCAACACTGCTAAAAGTCCGTAACTAAAAATTAAATCTCAAAATAAAAAAGTCATCCTGAGGGATGACTTTTTTATTGGCTCAAAAATTTATTTAGTCATTTTACGTAAAGTCAAAATCTGCTCGCTTCGTCCAAATGGACCATACACATCATGTAAAACTGCACTGGTTAAACCAATGCCATCCGTACCATATTGCTGAACGGTTTCCAAACCTAGCCATTTCCCTTGCGGATAACGGTGCATGTGGATTTGTAAATCAAGATTTGGAAAGCCCCAAGTAAATTCTCCTTCTTGTCTTGGAACAATGCCGTTTGCCGCATCTACCATGCCAATTAAATGCGCAAAATCTGTGGTCGGCTGCCCTTCAACCATTTCTTTGTCATTGTTTAGCCAAACAATGCCTTTGCCCGCGCGATGCTGATCATCTGTTTTAGTGACTAATGTCTGGATAAAACCACCCGGCCATCTTTTCATGCCCGACCATTCAGTAAAGGTATCGGGATGATGAATTGGTTGATCTTCAAGCCCCGCAATCTCGGAACTGTCTTGAGTGCACATGCGCCATGCTCTAGCCACAATACAAGTTTTACCTTGTGCTTGTAGTTCTGCTTCAATCAATTCAATCGTTTTACCGGCACGAATCACCTGGGTCTTAATCGTAAATTCACCAAATGCAATTAATCCAAAAATATCAAAACTAATTCGGCCAATTCGCATATCTTGTCGCGGTGAAAACTGTTCTAACTCTACTGCGATCACGCCACTTGCAGGCGCCATATGCTGTTCATGAGGGTTCCAAGCACCTTGCGCATGAACAGTTGAGCAATAATGAGCAATCACTTCACCTTGAGGACCAATTGTTCTATTCAGTAATTGATAATAAGCATTCATGATTTTCTTTCCTTAGTCCTTATACAACTTCAATATTTGATGAAAATTCACGTTTTAATGCTTATGTTAACCCTCTATTTCATTGGCTCAACTGGTTTTTCCTACCAAAAACTGATGAGTCTAAAATTACAAATTTAATCACTAGGTAAAATTTCGCATGTCAATTTCACCCAGCGATTCTAGAACTTACCATTCACTAAAATGCAAAAGCATCTTGATCGAGCTCCATCACCGATTCAGCTCCTGACTCAATAGAAGCGGCATGGCTCTGTGTACGATTTAAAAGTTTTTGATAGAAAAACTTAGCTGTCGTTAATTTTGCTTTATAAAAAGCTTCCTCTTGTGTACCCGATTCTAATTTTTCATGGGCAACTTGTGCCATTCGAGCCCATAAATAAGCGAACACGACGTAACTGGAAAAATAAAGATAATCCACCGAAGCGGCCCCTATTTCTTCAGGGTTGTGTTTTGCTTTGTCGGCAATAGTTTTGGTCAGTGACAGCCATTTCTGCTTAAGCTCAGCTAATTTTTCTAAATAAGGTTTCAAGACTTCATTGGATTGCTGTTGACCAATAAACTGATCAATTAAATCAGTCATATTTTTTAGAAGTTTACCTTCTGACTTGAGAACTTTACGTGCCAGCAGATCTAGAGACTGGATTTCGGTCGTTCCTTCATACAATGTCGAGATACGTGCATCACGTACAATTTGCTCCATTCCATGCTCAACAATAAAGCCGTGGCCGCCAAATACTTGAACGCCATGCTTTGCAGACTCATTACCCGACTCTGTTAAAAAAGCTTTAGCAATTGGCGTTAAAAAAGCCAGTAATTCGTCAGAGTGTTTTTGCTGTTCCTGATCGTTTGAGCTTTCGACAATATCGACATGCTGGGCTAAAAAGTAAGCCAGTGCACGACCACCTTCAGAAAATGCTTTTTGGGTCATTAACATCGAACGTACAGCGGGATGCACAATAATTGGATCGGCATTTTTGTCAGGATATTTAGGACCGGATAACGAACGCATAGCGAGGCGCTCTTTGGCATAACTTAATGCGCCTTGAAATGAAATTTCAGAAGCAGCAAGCCCTTGTACAGCTGTTCCAATACGTGCGGTATTCATAAAGGTAAACATACAATTAAGCCCGCGATTTTCCGGACCAATCAAATAACCTTTGGCACCATCAAAATTAAGTACGCAGGTAGCATTACCATGAATCCCCATTTTATGTTCAATCGCACTACAAACGACTTTATTACGGTCTTCTAAATTACCTTCATCGTCTACATTAAATTTAGGCACAATAAATAAAGAAATGCCTTTAGTCCCTGCAGGTGCCTGAGGCAAACGGGCTAAAACAATATGAATAATATTTTCAGAAAGATCATGCTCACCCGCCGAGATAAAAATCTTTTCACCTGTAATGGAGTAGCTACCGTCCGGATTTGGTTCTGCTTTCGTTCTAATTAACCCAAGGTCTGAGCCTGCATGGGATTCGGTTAAACACATGGTTCCGGTCCAAGCCCCACTAATGAGTTTAGTCAAAAACTTTTGTTTTTGTTGCTCGGTCCCATGATGCTCAATTGTTCTCATTGCGCCATGAGACAATCCCGGATACATTGCCCAAGCCCAATTAGAACCACATAACATTTCAGAAATCGCAATCCGCAGCAATGTCGGCAAGCCTTGCCCACCATATTCTGGATCGGCCGTTAGCGAGGTAAAACCTAGCTCGGCATATTTTTGGTAGGCTTCTTTAAACCCTTTCGGGGTTGTGACTACACCTTGATTTAAATGACAGCCTTCCTGATCACCATTTTGGTTAATCGGCGCCAACTCATTTTCACAAAAATCTGCTGCTGCTTCTAAATATTGATCAATTAATTCTCGATTTACGCTTTCCTGATATTTTCTTAAACCTTGATAGTTTTGTTCTGTTTGAAGCATTTCATGCAGTACAAATTGCATATCACGTAATGGAGCTTTGTATAAAGGCATCGTTTTTTCCTTTCACTTCACTGCCTGTGTCATGGGCAGATATCGTTTTTCCTTAAAATGGACTTTTATTGTTTCAATCTCACCAAAATATCAAAAAATTTCTTATAGCAAAATATATTTTCACTAATTTAATAAAATTATCCTAACTTAGTTATAGAGATAAAATATAAACATATGTTTTTAAATACAAATATAAGATAAAAATTAATTAGTCTTGTTTAACTAGAATAAATTTATATTTTGTATTGCAAAATTTTATTCCGTAAAAAATCAATTTATAGTATGGTGATTAGACTGCTTAATCATGCAAGGACGATTTATGGAAAG
The DNA here is from genome assembly GCF_033599315.1 of Acinetobacter sp. OYA S30. Classification (NCBI taxonomy): domain Bacteria; kingdom Pseudomonadati; phylum Pseudomonadota; class Gammaproteobacteria; order Moraxellales; family Moraxellaceae; genus Acinetobacter; species Acinetobacter sp. OYA S30. Next base: position 53,112 of record NZ_JAWVAV010000016.1, on the reverse strand, counting down.
CCCGAAATACACAGGTCTTGAGTTTTTAACCGCTTTAAAAAATGGTGAAGTTTCTCCATCACCTATGGCTCACACCATACCGATGGAACTCATTGAAGTTTCCGAAGGTAAAGCAACTTATAAAGTTACTCCTCGCAAAGAACATAGAAATATACAAGGCGGTGTACACGGCGGCTTTTGTGCCACAGCTTTAGATACGGCGACAGGCAGTGCGGCCCATACCCTACTTGAACATGGTGTTGGCTATGGAACCATTGATTTAAATGTAAAAATGATCCGCCCCATGCAGGTTGATACGTCTTACTATGCGACGGCCGAGTTGATTAATGCGGGCCGCAATATTATTAGTACCCAAGGTAAAATCGTAGATGAAAACGGCAAAGTGTATGCTTTTGCTTCGGCAACCTTAATGATTATTCGCAAATGATAAAATATCTAAGCTCCTGTTTATGGAGCTTTTTCTTGCTTTGCTATCTTGTTCATTTCATAAAAATCAAAGCGATCAATCACGAAACTTAATATTGCCAACCCTAGCCCTAAGGCTGCACATGCTTCCCATCCCCAGTGTTTCCAAGCATACACCGCAATAAAAGAACCTAAGGCGGCTCCGCCAAAATATAAGGTCATATAAATTGAATTAATACGGGAACGTGCCTCGGCCGAAATACGGTAGACCAGATTTTGGTTGAGTACATGAAATGCTGACAAACCGAAGTACGCCATAATCACACCAACAGCGTAGGCAACCAGAGACTGCTGAGCAAAAAATAGGGGTATCCATGCACTCATTAATAACCCCATGCAAATCACTGCAATTTTATTTTCAAGACCTGCTGCAATTTTCTTACCTGCCCAAGGAGTCGCAAATACGCCAGCCAAGCCCACAATTCCAAATAAACCAATTTGGAAATCGTTAAAGTGATAAGGCTCATTCGCCAAAATAAAAGTCATGGTGGTAAAAATGAGAGCCAAAATACCAAAGCCAATTCCACCAGCAAAACCACGGCGTAATAAATGCGGCTGGTGAACAGCTAATGAAAATAGTGAGCCATAAATCTGTAGAATATTGAGTTCGTGAGACTTACGCGCAACTGGCAACTTCACCCACATTACCCAAGCAAACACCAAAATGACAATTCCACTAATTAAATAAACCGCATGCCAAGACCAAACTGTAGAAAGTAAGCCTGCAATAGAACGTGCCAATAATATTCCTAAGAACAAACCACTCATGAGAGTGCCTACAACTTGAGGACTTTTTTTCGGGCTGGCTAAACCTGCGGCAAAAGGAACCAAAACTTGAGTCGCAATCGAAAAGAATGTGGCTAAAAAGGTAAAGCCATATAAAGCTGGCAAGGTTTGACTTAAGGATAACCCTACTTGGGCAAGGCCTGTACAACACATGAGCAAGCAAATATAACTTCGCTTTTCAAAAAAGTCGCCTAAGGGAACCAATATAAAAAGGCCAACTGCGTAGGACAGTTGGCTAATCACAATAGTTAAAGCGACTTGATCGGCATTAACTTTTAATGCTTCAGCAATCGAATAGATTAAGGGCTGGTTATAATAGTTTGAACCCGCACAAATTCCACATGTCATTGCCATGATAAAAATAAAGCTTTTTGACAGTATATTTTCTGCATTGGGCTCAACTATTTTTTCCATTTTTAACTACGCCCTATTTTAAAATTTATACATCGAAACAAAGTTTACACGTGATACATCAGCGGTTCTGCCGTCAAACACTTCTCGTTTGCCTTGGTGATATTCCATCCCAATATCCATTTGCTCAATCGGTGAATAAAAGACGTTAGCTGCGTAGTCCGTTAAGCGTTTATTAGCATCTGGGTTGAGTTTGGCATATGCCGTGTCGTCGTCATAATCAAACATTGAAGCCGATAAGTTTGCACGCCATTGCTCATTAAATTTATATGAATAACCAATATTGATGCTATTCAACTTATTCATAACCAAATCTGTTTTGTCTTCGTTTAAAGAGAAATCACCCGCGGCATTTAAACTTGTTGAATTTGCCAACCCACTTTGGGCGGTATACGGCATAAATTTTTGATCACCGACAATATATTGATAATTTGCTTGTACTGATTGTTGTGGCGTGAGTTGATATTTTAAACCGCCTCCAGCACCCCAGCTTACTTTTTTCACCGTGGCAGTTGCGACATCTGTAGACTTTTCATTAATAAAACCTTGAGCAAGTGCCGTTAGAGGCCCCTGTTTAAAGGTATAGCGACCCGTTAAAGTTGGAAATGCCGATACTCTCGAACCTGTATATTCCAAAGCTACTTTTAAATCATTATTGGCATCAATTTTCCAGTCATAACGAATTTGAGGAGTACGTGTATAAGAAGTCCCCACAAATTGGGTGTAATCGACAGCTTCTGTACGGGTTTCCATGTTAGACATGAGTGACCATGTTTGACCAAAAGTCCAGTCTTTATAGGTAAAAAATGCATGACGGATACGGAATTTACCATCCCCCGTTCCCATGTTAGAGCTATCAAAGAAATCGGCTTCGATATTCCCTGTAACCGCTTTATTTGGGCTATTAAAATAAACACCTAATCGGCTTGCATTAATCATGGCATCAGAGCGTGCATGGTTTGAACGTTTTTCACTTTCAAAAGGTGTTCGGTACAGGCTGCTGGTCGTTCTACCACCCGAGTCAGGTGATGATTTAAAATCGACCGCTGCATCAATACGGGCAATACCGTAAACCTTGACATTATCCGTCCAAGTGACCCATGAAGGAGCAACTGGCTTTTCTGTTACCGTTGCTTTAGTTTTTTCAATGTTCTCTTCGATCTTAACCTGTTTGACCTGTAAATTATTTTGAGTTTGTTTCTGAGCAGCAAGTTCTGCTTTTAATTTTTGCAGCTCAGTTTCTAGCAAATTAATTCTTTGTTCTGTCGTATCTGAAGAATTTGCAAAAATAGTCCCTGAAGCCGCAGCACAAGCTGCAGCTAAAATTAATTTTTTCATCTTTTAATCCTTAAAGAAGCGTTTTTCCGTGTGTATTTAGGCTACACGTGCATCGATTAGTTCACAGTCAGTGACTGCCTGTAATTCATCAAAAGTTAAGCCGTCTACCATTTCCTTGACGTAAGCTTTTTGGTCTTTGAGTTCAATAATGCATAAATCGGTATAAATACGGTTTACACACTGCTCACCCGTTATTGGATAGCTCAGTTCTTTTACAATTTTGGGCTCACCTTTTTTAGTGACATGCTCCATATAGACATAAATCGTTTTTGCACCGACTGCCAAATCCATAGCACCACCAACTGCTGGCACATCATCTGCCTTACCGGTATGCCAGTTTGCCAGGTCTCCATTTACCGCAACTTGGAATGCACCAATCACACAAACATCCAGATGACCGCCACGCATAATGTCAAATGAGTCGCCATGATGCATAAAGCATCCGCCGTCTAACAAAGTAACAAGTTCTTTTCCGGCATTCACTAAGTCTTGATCTTCCTCACCCGGTTGTGGTGGTGGACCAAAAGCCAAAACCCCATTTTCCGAATGTAAAAAGATTTCTTTGTCTTTTGGCAAAAATTTAGCAACGTTGGTGGGTAAGCCAATGCCTAAATTGACATAAGAACCTTCCGGAATGTCATTGGCAATGAGTTTAGCAATATCTTCACGAGAACGCTTTTGAACTGACATTAGATATCTCCTACTTTTACAACGTGCTGAACAAAAATTCCTGGTGTAATAATGCACTCAGGGTCAAGCGTTCCTAGCTCTACGGTGTCATTCACTTGAACAATCGTGGTCTTGGCAGCTTTTGCCATAATTGGGCCAAAATTACGGGCTGCTTTGCGGTAAGTTAAATTGCCCCAGCGATCGGCTTTATCGGCATAAATCAGTGCAAAATCAGCTTCAAGTGGATATTCAAGCACATAGTTTTTACCGTTAATGGTTCGGGTCTCTTTACCCTCGGCAACTTTAGTGCCATAACCAGTCGGAGTAAAAATAGCCCCGAGACCAGCACCTGCGGCCTGAATACGACAAGCCAAATTACCTTGTGGAACCAGTTCTAACTCAATTTTTCCCGCTCTATATAAGTCTTGAAAAACGGTTGATCCAGCAGATTTCGGAAATGAACAAATCATTTTTTTAACACAGCCAGCAATAATCAGATTTGTTAAACCACGATCACCAGAAGCTGCATTGTTATTTACAATGGTGAGTTCTTTTTTTCCTAAATCGATTAAGGCTTCAATTAATTCAGCAGGTTGCCCCGTCACACCAAACCCGCCTGTCATGATGGTTGCCCCATCAGGAATAGCTTTTAAAATCGGTTCAATGTCACTGGTGATTTTATTTATCATCTCACTTGTCCCTTTTCATCCTTAATTTAAGGTGACAGATTGATCTGTCACTCTGCCTTTTGCGGGTTAAATAGTCGGTCTTTAATAAATAACAATGGAATTACACCGCAGATAAAATAAGCTGCAGCCATCACCAAGAGCCCTAAACCAATAGAACCGTTTTGCGATAGATAACCAATTGTTAATGGAGAGAAAATAGAAAGTACTTTGCCAATGTTATAAGCACCACCCACTGCCGAGCCTCGAATAGAAGTCGGGAAGCTTTCTGTCATATATGTGGCATTAATTGCATAAGGCATACCGTAAAGGAAACCGAAAAACAGCATCATCCATAAAATGTTGGTTGGTGTATTTAAGTAGACAATGACCGGAATAAATAAGGCTGTACCAATGGTTCCGAAAGCAAATACAGCGCGGCGTCCTAATTTATCGGCAACAATACCTGCAATTACTTTGGCAAACATCATAATTAGGAATGTACCGACCATATACATCGCCATTTCTTTAAACTTGATGCCAAGGTCAGACTCTAAATAAGCAGGTAACCAGTTACTTACGCCGTAATAACCAAACTGCAATGCACCCGTACTAATAATCCAAAGAACAAACATGGTGCCATGTTTCTTATCTCTTAAAATCTCAAGATATGGATTTTGGCGTTTTTTAGGTTGGTTACTTTGAGCGACTTCTAGCGCTTTTAGTTGACGGGCTTTTTTCCATGACTCAGGTTCAGGTACGCAAAAGTGCATCAAAACTGACAAAACCACAGGCGTAATTGCAATCCAGTATAGGAAACGCCAGCCATGTTCAGGAATAATATGTCCAGCTAATAAGGTCGCTAATAAAGAACCTAGTGTATAACCTGTCATCAGCGTTGCTAAAACGGTAGAACGGTGTTTGGTTGGCACCATTTCAGACATAAGAATGTTACAGGCAATATATAATGCACCTAAGCCCATGGCGCCTATTGTTCTTAAAACTGCAAATTGCATATAAGAATGTGTAAAGCCGAGTGCGCAGGTTAATATCGAAGAAAAAGCAATAAAGAAAACAATAATGCGAACCCGACCAAAACGGTCGCAAGCCCAACCACCAATAAGACCACCCACGGCCGAACCAAATAGTGTCAAGCTTCCTAATGTTCCGGCTTGCACACCAGTTAAATGAAACTCTGCTTTAAGACTAGTGAGACTTAATGCCAAAAAACCTAAGTCGGCCCCGTCACATAAAAGTGTAAAAAAAGCGAATATAAAAGCTGTAATCCAAATCTTTTTTGGTGTTTGAATAGCTTCAGTGCTACTCATATTCTCTGTAACAGTCTTTGTTGTCATGTCCATATCCTCAGAAGGAACATGAGGCATCCCATGCCTCATGGCATTTGATTTTTTATTAGGCTGTAGCTTCCCTAATCATGTTTTTGGCAATAATAAGTTGTTGAACTTGCGTGGTTCCTTCATATAAACGGAACAAACGCACATCTCGATAAAAACGCTCGATGGCATATTCACTGATATAGCCCGCACCACCGTGAATCTGTACACAGCGGTCAGCAACACGACCACACATTTCGGTCGCAAACATTTTTGCGCAAGAAGCTTCCGTGCTAATGTTTTCACCATTATCACGGCGGCGAGCTGCATCTAGGACCATACATTTAGCTGCATAAATCTCGGCTTTTGAGTCGGCAAGCATGGCTTGAATAAGCTGGAAGTTTGCAATAGGTTGACCAAACTGCTTACGCTCAATCGCATAGTGCAGTGCGTCGTTTAACATGCGTTCGGCAACACCTACGCTATAGGCACCAATATGCAAACGCCCTTTATCAAGCACTTTCATGGCCGTTTTAAAACCGACACCTTCTACCCCACCAATCAGTGCAGAAGCAGGCACACGGCAATTTTCAAAAATCACATCACAGGTATGTGAACCCTTTTGCCCCATTTTTTGGTCAATTTTGCCCAACGTAATGCCTGGCGTATTGGCCTCAACTAAAAAAGCTGAAATGCCACCCGACCCTTTAATTTCAGGATTTGTCCGAGCCATTACAGTGAAAGTTGCAGCATGGGGTGCATTGGTAATAAAACGTTTGGTGCCATTTAACACATAAAAATCGCCATCTTTTACGGCACTGGTTTTTAAAGAGGCAGCGTCAGAGCCAGATTCAGGCTCGGTTAAACAAAATGAACCAATAATTTCGCCACTTGCGTAACGTGGTAAATATTTCTGCTTTTGCTCTTCTGTGCCATCAATCAAAATTGCACTTGAGCCAATACCGTTATTAGTACCAATTAAAGAACGGAAAGCTGGTGAAGTTTGTCCAAGTTCAAATGCAACTCTGACTTCCTCTTCCATAGTGATGCCTAAGCCACCATATTCTTCGGGAATTGTAAGACCGAACAAACCAAGCTCACGCATTTGCTGCACAATGTCATCCGGAATTTTGTCTTTCTCTACCACTTCGTTTTCACGAGGGATCAATTCATTTTTTACAAAATCTCGAATTGTTGAAAGTAACTGCTCCAACATCCCTTCATCACGGATCATCTGTGATCTCCCTTTTTATGTATTTCCATCGTACCCATCAGCCATCTCCAGCTAATCTGGATACCATGTTTTAAATCTTGTTTACTGCGGATGTGTTTCATAGTACGAGAACAAAAATACAAATTTCAAGCTTTTTTGAAAATTAATTTCGTTTAACGAAATTTAAAATTAGACCACTACGTAATATCAATAACTTAGATCTTTTAAAAGATAACAACTACGCTCTTAAAAGAAATAAGACTTGAAATAAATTCCAAAATAAGCATCATAAAAGGAATATAGTTTTGATATGCGAAACAAGGAATTCAAAAATGAGTGTGTCAACAGGGAATAATTTCGTAGAAGTCGACTTTTCTATTCAAAAAATAGCGGTTGTTAAAATTAACCGCCCAGAAGCAAAAAATGCTTTAAACGGTGAAGTTCGCAAACAACTCGCACAAGCTTTTACCGAGTTAAGTTTTAACGATGAGATCAATGCGGTTGTGCTCACAGGCGGTGAAGAAGTCTTTGCCGCAGGTGCAGATCTAAAAGAAATGGCAACCGCAACTTCCACAGAAATGTTATTGCGTCATACAGAACGTTATTGGAATGCGATTGCCCAGTGCCCTAAACCCGTGATTGCTGCCGTAAATGGTTATGCATTAGGGGGTGGCTGCGAACTTGCAATGCACGCTGACATTATTATTGCAGGTAAAGGCGCAACATTTGGCCAGCCGGAAATTAAAGTTGGTTTAATGCCTGGTGCTGGCGGTACACAACGTTTATTCCGTGCTGTGGGTAAATTCCATGCCATGCGCATGATTATGACAGGCGCCATGGTCAAAGCCGAAGAAGCTTATTTGATTGGTCTTGTTTCACAAGTCACAGAAGATGACCAAACCATTTCAACTGCAATTCAAATGGCACAAAGCCTAGCCAAAATGCCGCCGATTGCCCTGCAACAAATTAAAGAAGTTGCGCTTATGAGCGAAGATGTTCCATTAAATGCAGGCTTAACGTTAGAACGTAAAGCATTCCAGTTGTTGTTTTCTACGGAAGATAAAAATGAAGGCGTTCAAGCTTTTATCGAAAAGCGTAAGCCGTCGTATCAAGGTAAATAATTTAAAACCATAATAACAAAGGAATGAAAATGGCCAGAAAAGTATTGATTAGTGCAGGTGGTTCAGGGATTGGACGATGCATTGCTGAAGTTTTTTTAAACAATCAGGATGAAGTTTTTGTTTGCGATATTAATGCTAAAAGCCTAGAACAATTTCAACAAGATTATCCAAATTTGCATATCTACACATGTGATTTGGCTGATCATGAGCAAATTAAACTCATGTTTAGTCAAGCCATTCAGAAACTTGGCGGTATTGATATTTTAATCAATAACACAGGCATCTCCGGCCCAACCGTTGCAGCAGATGAGCTAAGTTTTGAAGATTGGAACACGGTGATTAATTTAAACCTGAATAGCACTTTTTTAATTACCCAGTTAGCCATTCCCTATTTAAAGCAAGCACAGGCAGGCGTGATTATAAATATGTCGTCTATTGCCGGACGCTTAGGCTATCCATATCGATTGGCCTATTCCACTTCAAAATGGGGACTGATTGGTTTTACCAAAACGCTTTCTATGGAACTTGGTGCAGATAATATTCGAGTTAACGCTATTCTTCCGGGTGCAGTCGATGGTGATCGGGTTCAACGCGTATTACAGGCCCGTGCCGATGTAGCGCAGACCTCACTTGAAGAAGTGACTCAAAATGCACTGAAAAATCAGTCACTCAAATATTTTGTCAATCCAAAACATATTGCAGATTTATGCCTATTTTTAGCGTCAGACAGTGGCCGCTCAATTTCAGGGCAAATCTTACCAATTGATGGTGATAAACAATGCTTAAGCTAAATCACCCAACCCTATTTTTCCGTTTAATTTCAAATATAGATTAATCATCAGGATGATCGACATGACTTATGATATTAAAAGCATGGCTGTGATTGGTGTAGGTGTTATGGGCAGTGGTATTGCTCAAATTGCTGCACAGTCAGGTCATACCACTTATTTATATGATGCCAAAGCAGGTGCAGCAGAACAGGCTAAAGAAAAACTGGCTGCTACATTTCAAAAGTTAGTCGACAAAAATAAGATTACATCTGAGCAAGCAGCAGCGGCAAATAACCATTTAATTGTTGCTCATCAAATTGAAGATTTAAAAAATTGCGACCTCATTGTAGAAGCAATTGTTGAACGTCTTGATATCAAACAAAGCTTGATGCAGCAGCTTGAAGATATCGTTTCGGATAATACTATTTTAGCCTCAAACACCTCTTCTCTTTCTATTACAGCCATTGCTGCAAATTGCAAAAAGCCTGAGCGTGTTGTGGGTTATCACTTTTTTAACCCCGTTCCACTCATGAAAGTGGTCGAAGTCATTCGTGGTTTAAAAACAGACCCACTTATTATAGATGCTTTAAACGATCTGTCTCGTGCATTTGGTCATCGTCCTGTTGTGGCAAAGGACACCCCTGGATTTATTATTAACCATGCGGGCCGTGCTTATGGCACCGAAGCGCTCAAAATTTTAAATGAAAATGTCTGTGATATTAGTGAAATTGATCGAATTTTACGTGACGGCGTCGGTTTTAGGATGGGGCCATTTGAATTAATGGATTTAACTGGCCTTGATGTTTCGCATCCAGTTATGGAGTCGATTTATCACCAATACTATGAAGAAGCCCGCTACAAGCCAAACCCGCTCACCAAACAAATGCTTGATGCCAAACAACTTGGACGTAAAGTTAATCAAGGTTTTTATAATTATGAAACCGGTTCAAAAACAGGTGAACAACCTGCCAAGTTTGTAGAGCGTTTAGCGCAATATCCAAAAATTTGGATCGCTGCCGATTTCTTAGACGATAAAAAACAGCTCGAAGATTATTTAACTCAGCAAAATATTACCTTAGACACCAATTCGGAACCACAAACAGGTAGCTTATGTTTGCTCGCTTGTTACGGTGAAGACACAACCCAAGCGGCGACCCGACTAGGGATTAACCCAGAACAAGCCGTTGCTATAGACATGCTTTATGGCATTGCAAAGCATCGAACCTTAATGCCTTCACTCATTATCAAACCTGAATACCGACAAGCCGCTCACTCTATTTTCAATCTAGATGGAAATATGGTCAGCATGATTGCTGAAAGTATTGGCTTTGTTGCGCAGCGCGTTTTAGCAATGGTCATTAATTTAGGTTGCGATATTGCCCAGCAAAATATTGCAACGGTAGATGACATTAATGCTGCAGTACGTCTTGGCTTAGGCTACCCATTTGGTCCAATTGAATGGGGCGATCAAGTCGGCAGTGAAAAAATCTTACTTATTCTGAACCGTATAACAGCACTTACGCATGACCCGCGTTACCGCCCTAGCCCGTGGTTACAGCGTCGTGTCGCACTTCATTTACCTCTTACTTTTACTCACGAGTCTTGAAAAGGAATTTCTCAATGTTAAATGCATATATCTATGATGGTTTGCGTAGTCCATTTGGCCGTCATGCGGGTGAACTTGCCTCAATTCGTCCTGATGATTTAGCAGCAACGGTCATTCAAAAACTACTAGAAAAAACTGGTGTGCCGGGTGCGGATATTGAAGATGTTATTTTAGGCGACACCAATCAAGCGGGTGAAGATAGCCGTAATGTGGCACGAAATGCATTATTACTTGCCGGTTTACCTGTTACTGTACCGGGCCAGACAGTAAACCGCCTATGTGCTAGTGGTTTAGGCGCTGTGATTGACTCAGCACGTGCCATTACTTGTGGTGAAGGCGAACTGTATATTGCAGGTGGTGTAGAAAGTATGTCACGTGCTCCCTTCGTGATGGGTAAAGCGGAAAGTGCTTATAGCCGTGATGCAAAAATTTATGACACCACGATTGGCTCTCGTTTTCCAAATAAAAAAATTATTGCGCAGTACGGTGGTCATTCAATGCCTGAAACGGGCGATAACGTTGCAGCCGAGTTTGGGATTAGCCGTGAACAAGCCGACTTATTTGCAGCTCAATCACAAGCCAAATATCAAAAAGCCAAAGAAGAAGGTTTCTTTGTCGATGAAATTACGCCGATTGAGGTTTTCCAAGGCAAAAAATTGCCCCCTAAACTCGTTTCAGAAGATGAACACCCTCGCCCAAGCTCAACTGTTGAAGCACTCACAAAGTTAAAACCACTCTTTGAAGGTGGCGTGGTTACAGCTGGTAATGCCTCAGGGATTAATGACGGTGCAGCAGCACTTTTGATTGGTTCAGAAGCTGCGGGTCAAAAATATGGCCTAAAACCAATGGCAAAAATCTTATCCGCTGCAGCAGCTGGTATCGAGCCACGCATTATGGGTGCAGGTCCGATCGAAGCCATTAAAAAAGCGGTTGCACGTGCTGGCCTTACTTTAGATGACATGGATATTATTGAAATTAATGAAGCCTTTGCTTCACAGGTTTTATCTTGTTTAAAAGGCTTAAATGTTGATTTTAATGATCCACGTGTGAACCCGAACGGTGGCGCAATTGCAGTTGGTCATCCACTTGGTGCTTCTGGCGCCCGTCTTGCGTTAACAGTAGCGCGCGAGTTAATTCGCCGTAAGAAGAAATATGCCGTGGTGAGCCTATGTATTGGTGTAGGTCAAGGTCTTGCAATGGTGATTGAAAACGTTTCATAAGCATTGAACCAGATATCCATTCATCACAACAGCGCAGTGATGAATGGATTTATTTTGCAGAGCGAAATATAATGGCAAAACTATTGCTTTAATTATATTTGAGGATCGAATGTCTCAAAACACGGAAACTGAAAAACCAATAAATTTTGATGAGATACGTTTAGATCCTATTTCGCATATACATCGGGAAAATAACCCGCAATTTATTGCTTCTTTAGCGCGCGGTTTAGAACTTTTAAGATGTTTTTCTGCAAATAATCAGGTGCTTGGTAACCAAGAATTAGCAAAAATGACAGGTTTACCTAAACCGACCATTGCACGTATTACCAATACCCTTGTTTCATTAGGTTATTTAAAACAATTGCCTAACTCGACCAAATACACACTAGATATTGGTGTCTTATCTTTAGGATATGCAGCATTATCTAACATCTCGATTCGCAATATTGCTCATCAATATATGGAAGAGATGAGCCAGTATGTTCAAGCGCCTGTGGCGATGGCAACGCGTGACCGCTTAAATATGGTGTATATCGATGTTGTGCAAATTGAAACTGCATTGAATATGCGCCGTCCAATTGGTTCTACTTTACCACTGCATAGTAGTTCAATGGGACGAGCATGCTTGGCTGCGACTCCTGAACGTGAGCGCAACTTTCTACTTGATGCATTGAAACAAAAAAATCCAGAAAACTGGCCAGCCATAAAACGTTCTTTAGAACGAGCTTTCCGTGATTACCAAGATTATGGATATTGTTTGTCTTTAGGCGAGTGGCATAAAGAAGTGAACTCGGTGGCTGTACCTTTGGTTAGTTCTAAACATGGTCTTTATGTTTTTAACTGTGGTGCGCCAAGTTTTCATTTAAATCCGGAAAAACTTGAAGGTGAAATTGGGCCACGTTTAATTCATATGGTGCACAATATTCAAGATGCTTTGAATGAAACACATTAATGATGTATAAATTTATTTTATCGTCTTTATTGTATAAACTTCTATAGTTTACTTTCTATTAGCTATCTAAAGTTATAGTTATATGATGAAGCATAACCCAACTCAATTTATTAATTTTAGTTGGGTTTTTTATAAAACCAAATAAAACTACGCTCTTTCCAAAAGTAAAGCAGATTGAGTAATTATAAGAATTAATAAAATCTTATTTAAACAATTTACCCCCTATAGAAAAATTTTTTAAGTTTTTTCAAAAATACAACAGCACAAAATACTATTTAATTGTTTAATTTTATTAATAACTCCTATAAAGAAAATTAATATATTAGAGCTTTTATTATTAAAAACAATCTACCCACAAGGTATAATTAATAAAATTTAAAAAAATCACACAATGAAAAATATATTTAAATTCAACTTAATATTTAATATAAATTAAAAATTAAATTCAATATTTTAATTTTATATAAAATATAAATATTTTATATAAAAAACTTGAAAAATTAAAAAAAACACAGTATTTTCAGTAATCAAAAATCAACCTATATCATTACTAAAAAATTCATTCCCTAAGGAGGCAGAATAAATCCTTTTACATTACAAAGCGAAACTTTTAATAATCATTTCTTCATGTATTGGTTTAAAACATGGGGATTCTTAACAAATAAAGCTACTACATTGAGTATCTATAATGGTTAAACTTTATCAGGAAAAAATTAATAATACAGAACCTACATTTCTTCCTATTCCGAATACTATATTAAAAGATATACATCTTAAGGATCGTCAATGGTTCACTAAGTTAGTTCATCTTGAGGAAGTTTATCCATATCTAGAAATTATTTGGAAAAAACTAGATTTTTTATTTTCAAAAGAGATTAGAACTACGCATAACAATCTATTATGTGCTATTTCTGAAAATCAGTTTACTAATGATAAAGATTTACTAAGAAAACCAAGTGAATATATAAATTTATTAAAAAATAAAGCTTATTATCAATTTTTTTATACTCAATTTAGCCCTTTATTTAAGACAATTGGTAGTTGGCTTACAGGTATCTCCTCCATCAATTATGCATGGAAAGAAGAAGGTGCAGTATTGCTTAAAATTCATGCAGATATGGTTGGGAGTGGAAATATTTCTCATAGTTTGTCTCATCAATTTGAGTTAGATGCCAGTACGGTAGACTTAATTTTCCCTGATGTATTTAATAATACTTTTACACAAAATCTTAACATTCAGGAGTATGCATTTAATCTACCAGTATTCCTACTCAGTATTGCTCAATTTCCTGAAAAATTATATCCAGAGTCTTTAGGCGTTAATTTAGCAATGGCCCAATATTTAGATAAATTAAGCTTAATTAACCAATATGAAAAAAGTATTTTTAGCAATTTAAAACATAGAAATTTTACTAAAATTTCCATTTTAGCAATTAATCAATATATTAAATATAATAACACATTAGATAAGATTAATAATGGCTACAATACAACCATTAATATTATTAGAAAATTTGAAGATTCTCTATTTTCAGATTTAGTAGATTCTAAAAAATTTAGCAATAATACAGCTATGTTATCTTTAATACAGAAGCTAGGAAAATATGGTCATGGATACCATAAGCGTGGCAAGATATCTGATAAACCAATTGACGATTGGCTTATTTCAGATAATTTTTCTCCAAACCATCTTCTTAATGCTTTAGCTTCTTCCAGATATATATCACCTGGACAACCTGATAAAAGTACTTTTATAAAACTTATCAAAAATCCTAAAGGTGCAATGTTTGGTGTATTTTCAGAACAAGATATTGAGATAGTAGAAACATGGATTAAAGATTTAGCTAGTCAAGATATTACACAAACTAATTTTCTTGTTAGTAATAGTAATAAAAAGATTAATTCAGTACCTATTAAAGATTTGGATGAAAAAATAATAGCTCAAGCTAATCTTAAAGCTTTAGATAAATACAGTAATTTTACTCTCCAAGAATTGTATCCACTATTTTTACATGCTGGATGTTATCCCGATATATTACCTACAGCAAAAAATTTTGCTCAAAATTGGCTTGCAGCACATAAACAAGCTTTAAAACAAGAAGGACTACCATTTTATCCATATAGTCATGAACGACTAGATAAATGGCTAGATGTTCAACATCTACATCAAGTGAATAGTTATATTCCCTTAGAAGGAATACCAAAAGAAAGCCGAGAGGATATTATTAATGATGCTATAGCCTTAGCACCATTAACCCTAATTGATGGGGCATGGCTGCGTAATGTCTCAACTCCTGCAAGGGTCAGTACATATATTGGAGGATTACAATATCGGACACTTCTTGATGAACTCGGAGGTGGAGATATAAATGTCCACCATGGAAATATCTATAAACAACTATTAGAAAGTATGGGAATAGATATTGGGAAATTTACTGATAAAAAATTTGCCACTTCTATCTTATTTGATGAAGACGATTTCAAAGTTCCAACTTTCTGGCTAGCCATATCTTTATTTCCACATTCCTTTTTACCTGAGACTCTTGGATTGAATCTGGCAATGGAGCTTTCTGGTGTAGGTGGAGAATATCGTCGATCTGGAGACATTTTAAGTTATTACGGTTTTAGCTCACTTTTCACCAGTCTTCACAATACTATCGATAATGTAGCCACAGGACATTCAGCTTGGGCTATAGATGCTATTAAGCATCACCTCGACAATATTTTTCAACAAGGTGGTGAACAAGCGAGAGAACAACACTGGGAACGTATATGGACAGGTTATCGTTCGCTTAATCATCCACCGAAAGAAAATTGGTTCCGAAGCGGTATGAACCATCTTCTACATCGTACTTTCAAAAAAGCATTTAATGGAAAAGCACTTAATGAAAAGGTTAAGTAATGAATTATAATTTTTTATCTTTTGTTCTCACAGCATTAGTAATTAATTTAGCGCCCGGCCCTGCTATGTTTTATGTAATGAATCAATCATTAAAATATGGAGTAAAAGCTGGGTTAAAAGCAGCGGCAGGAGTTGAATTTGGCGTATTCTTCTATGTTTTGTTATCAGCATTTGGATTAATGTTTATCTTTCAACAAATTCCGTTGCTATACAAAATTATTCAATTCATTGGCGCTTTATATCTACTGTACTTAGCTTATATATCTTGGCCCAAACGTAAATCAGTAGAAAGCTCCAATGTTCTTTCACAGAACTCTACGGAAGCAGACCGTTATTCATTTAGCAAAGGAATGTTGATTAATCTATCTAATCCTAAGATTGGTCTATTCTTTGTGAGCTTATTACCACAATTTATACCTGCAAGTTCTCAACCTGCTTGGCTATATTTTCTCTTATATGGACTAATTTTCAACTTCGGAGGTATCTGTGTAAATATGACCGTTGGTGTGATGGCTCGCAAATTAAAATCGATTATACAAAGAGCATCTTGGTTTGATTATATTCCGCCCCTTCTATTCTTATCTATTGGCATTTTAACTATCACACGGGAAGGATTATGAGTTACATTCTAGGCATTTCCGCTTTTTATCATGATAGCGCTATTACCTTACTTAAAAATGGCGAGATTATATGTGCATTACAAGAAGAACGTTTTTCTCGCATTAAGCAAGACAATCGCTTTCCCCGTCAAGCATTACTTGCTTGTTTTAAGCAAGCTGGAATTACTCTTAAAGATATTTCTTATATTGCCTATTATGAAGATCCAGAAATTAAATTTGAACGTATATACACGACTTATAAAAAGAACTTTCCAAAAGGTGCATTAAATTTTGCAAAACAATATAAGCGTTTTGTTGCTAGAAAAAATATTATTTCTCTTATAAAAAAAGAACTTACAGACATTTTTCAAGAACAAGTTTTACCTCCGTTCTATATATGTCAACACCATCAGAGTCATGCTGCATCGGCATTTTATCCCTCCCCTTATACTAATGCTGCTGTGCTGTGTGTCGATGGGGTTGGAGAATGGTCAACAACTACAGCTTGGCATGGTTGTGGTACAGAGTTACGCTCTTTATTTGATATTCGTTTCCCACATTCTTTAGGACTACTATATTCTGCGTTTACCTATTACTGCGGTTTCAAAGTAGATTCAGGTGAATATAAATTGATGGGACTCGCCCCTTATGGCACCCCACGCTATGTCGATATTATTTTAAAAAATCTAATAACAATCAATCAGGATGGCAGTTTTTACCTAAATCGTGAGTATTTTGACTATGAAGTCGGGAATCGGATGATCACCGATAAATTCGAAGTATTGTTTGGAGGAGCTGCCCGAGAGCCTGAAAGTATTATTACAAATAAGGAGATGGATCTCGCTGCGTCAATACAAGTTGTTACTGAAGAAATTATGTTGATGCTGGCAAAGAAAATTAAGTCTCTTACTCAAGCTGAAAATCTTTGTCTGGCTGGCGGTGTTGCGCTTAACTGTGTAGCGAATGGCAAGTTGCTACGTTCTGGTTTATTTAAGAATATTTTTGTTCAACCTGCATCTGGAGACTCGGGTGGATCACTTGGAGCAGCATATCTATGCTACTACAAGCAAATGCAAGGAACTAGGAAAGTTGATGAGTTCAGTGACCAAATGCAGGGCGCCTATCTTGGTAATGCATATAAAAATTCTGAGATTCAAGAAGCCCTAAATCAATGGGGCGCCAACTATCAATATTTTGAAGAGAATACATTACTACAAAAAACGGCAGAACTATTGGCAAATAATAAAGTAATTGGTTGGTTTCAAGGGAGAATGGAGTTTGGTCCTCGTGCATTAGGAGGACGTTCAATATTAGGAAATCCTCAATCTGAAACAATGCAAAGTGTTATGAATTTAAAAATTAAGAATCGTGAATCATTCCGTCCATTTGCTCCTGCTGTACTAGCAGAGGATGCAGCCCAATGGTTTGATCTCAATAGTTCTTCACCTTATATGTTAATAGTTGCTCCAATACATGCTAATAGGCGTAAGACAGTTAACAATGAACATAATTACTCAGGTATAGAAAAATTAAAACTCACCCGTTCTGAGATCCCTGCTGTAACTCATGTTGATTTTTCAGCAAGAATTCAAACAGTAGATGGAAAACATAATATGCGCTTTAAAAAATTGATAAGTAAGTTTTCTACGATTACAGGTTGCCCAATATTAATCAATACTTCTTTTAATGTCCGCGGGGAGCCTATTGTCGAAAGCCCAACGGATGCATATCGTTGCTTTATGAGAACAGAAATGGATGGCTTGGTTATTGGCGACTTTCTTTTAATAAAATCTGAACAACCTGAATGGCAAGAAAAAACCGATTGGAGAAAAGAATATGCGCTTGACTAATAAACCTATACTTGACCACAAGCAAGCCATTCAAGAAGTCTATCGTTGGACTCCACAAATTCGTGATTATGATAATTTTATGCACGTAGGAGCCAGATGGGTACCTTATACAATGTATTTCCATGAAAAAAATTTTCGTTCTGAGACAGTTAATACTGATTCATTAGGATTTCGCTATAGCCTTCTAAATGGAAAGCGTTTTTCTGTTGGTGAGCGTCCCTCAAATGGCCGAGTAAATTTATTAGTCGGTGGGTCTACCGCTTTAGGAGTTGGCGCTACTTGTGATGAAAATACCGTTGCCTCACGTTTAAGTGAAATTACTGGCGAACGATGGTTAACTTTTGCAGGACGCGGCTACAATGCAACCCAAGAACTACTCTTATACTTAATGAATCAAGAGCGAGTTGGAGAGATTGGTCATGTCGTAGTCTTCAGTGGTATGAATACACTAGCTCTAGAAGGTATCCCAGATGAATTTGCAAGTGAATACGGACGTTATTATTATTCTTTTGAATTCCAACATTATATGAACAAATTTAATGAGGATATGAAACGTAAAAAAGATTCTTTTGATACAGCAAATAGAGATTCATTTTTTCAACGTTTCAAAAAAGTATTTTCAAGAAATAATCCAGCGGATGAGATTATCACAGACGCAGGCATTTCATTAGATGAAAGATTAATCCGCGCGGCAGATGCAATAACAGTTGCCCTACAACAATGGAAACTATTATTAGCTGCTCATGGAGCATCTCTAACATTTATTCTCCAGCCCTTATCACATTGGTGTAGAGAGTTTCTTACCCAAGAAGAAGATGCTGTATTCCATGCTATAGAAAGTTGTCCAAATAATTTCTATCGATTATTCAGTGGAGTATTAGGGAAAGAAGTTCATATCCCATTCTTTAATCATATCCAAAATAGAGCTAATGGCATCCCTTGTTTTGACATGAATGAACTTTTAAAAGATTCTCCAGCATTTAAAGACACAATTTTTGTTGACCGAGTACATTTTAATGACCTCGGTAATGACCAATTAGCACAAATTATTTCAACAAAAATATATAAATGACTTACAAAGGAGTTAAAGATGAGAATCATCAAAAATATTTTGAGTCTATTTAAACGCAAGAAAAAGAAAAAAGGAGGTTCTATCTATCCATTACGTTAAAATAAATTCTATAAAATGAAAAAATTCTTTAATAGAATTCGTAAAATAATGCCCATTTAATTTATAAGATGGGCATTTTAACAATCATATGTAAAATAAATAAAAATCCTATAAAAGCCCTGATAAACGTCCGCGAATAATATCTTCTGCCTCTTTGACAATCCGGCTAACCAGTTCATCGCATGTCGGAATATCATGAATCAAGCTAGCCACCAGCCCACATGACCATGCTCCTGCATTAACATCTCCATCAATCATGACTTTTGGATAAACCCCTGCAACTTCTTCCATAATATCTTCAAACTTAATGTTATCGCCGAGTGCTTTTTCTTTTGCCACGATTTTTTCTACGGCCGCATTATTCATGACACGTTCTGTATTTCGCAAAGCACGCATAATTAAACGCGTATCTCTTTCGGTTGCATTCAAAATCGCCTGTTTCACATTTGCATGTACGGGAGCTTCCTGAGTCGCAATAAAGCGCGTGCCCATATTAATTCCATCGGCTCCCATCGCTAAAGCAGCAGCAAGCGAACGTCCATCTGCCATACCACCTGAGGCAACAAACGGGATGTCTAATGCATCGGCTGCTAAGGGCAATAAAATCATATTTGGCACGTCATCCTCACCGGGGTGACCACCGCACTCAAAACCATCTACAGAAACAGCATCACATCCAATTTGCTGAGCTTTTAAGCTATGTCGAACCGAAGTACATTTGTGAATTACTTTAATACCAGCAGCCTTTAAATATGGCATCACCTGTTCAGGATTACGCCCTGCTGTTTCTACAATCTTTACGCCACCTTTAATAATTGCCTCTACAAAACCCGGATAATCAGGAGTATTTACCGTAGGCAAAAAGGTTAAATTTACTCCAAAAGGCTTATCGGTCATTTCTCGGCAACGTGCAATTTCTTTTGCCAGATTTTCAGGTGTACGCTGAGTCAGGCCAGTGATAATACCTAACCCGCCCGCGTTCGAAACCGCAGCAGCAAGCTCTGCAAAACCAACATAATGCATACCGCCTTGAATAATTGGATGCTCAATTTCAAATAATTCTGTAATTTTGGTCTTCATATTCTTTCCACTCACTGTTCTATAGCCAGCCTCTTATTTCCTTAGCAGGGCTAGATGCTTATTTACGCATAAATCCTATCAACATTTAAAGTAATTTAAGTTAAAAATTTCACAATACAAAATTTTATACCACAATATAAAACAAAATAATTGATAACGGAATTATTTTTCGATAGCATCAGTTTAAATTTTAGACGGAAAATTATTTAAAGGAATGAACGATGCAGCAGAACAACAAAACCCAAAGCGAGCTTAAAACAGGCACAATTCATAAGTATTTTGATAGAAATATACTAACGCTCACCATGAGTAATGCCACTAAAAAGAATGCAATTAATTATGAAATGTATGCAGCTTTAAGTCAGGCATTAGATCAAGCTGCAACCAATCAAGACATTTATGTGGTTGTGCTGACTGGTGAAGACTCCGCATTTACCAGCGGCAATGATGTAAACGCATTTGAAAAACGAGATACCACCACTTCAGAACCACCCGCTTCGATTATTTTCTTAAAAAGCTTAGCAACGTTTCCAAAACCGATTATTGCTAAAGTAAATGGTGTGGCAATTGGCATTGGCAGCACTATGCTTCTACATTGCGACCTTGTGTATGCAAGCCAAAACTCTATTTTTCAGTTCCCCTTTGTGAATTTGGGGCTTGTACCTGAAGCGGGTTCAAGTTACATCTTGCCAAGATTATTGGGCTTTGCTCGAGCTTCAGAAATTATTTTACTCGGTGAAAAGTTTTCGGCGGAACAGGCAAAAGATTATGGTCTAGTAAATGAAATATTTGAGGCAACTGAACTGGATCAAGTGGTTGAAGATGTGGCAATTAAACTCGCTCACAAACCAAGCCAAGCCTTACAGCTCAGTAAAAAGTTACTAAGAGATATGCCAATTGATGATCTACTCAATCGTATTGACCATGAGTCGACTATTTTCTCGCGTTGTTTACAAGGTTCCGAGTTTAAAGAAGCATTAAGTGCTTTCAAAGAAAAACGGAAACCGAACTTTCACAACTAAACAGCCTAAAGCTTACCCACTAAAGCCAGCCTTGAAAAAACAAAGCTGGCTCTTATAAATGAATCAAATAGGTTTAGCTAATCTCAGTGCGAATATTATTCACCATATGTAAAAGACGCGGTGCAATATCTTCTTCGAGTTTTTCACGGTTCATAATAAAGCTTGGACCACCACAGTTGAACACCAGCAAACCATGTTGTTCATGAATAAGTGGAACCGCAACCGAATTGACATCTTTATGCCATTCGCCAATTGAAAAACAGTATCCAAAATCTTGGTAGTCTTTAAAAGCTTTGTCTAGATCACGGTTAATCTTGATCCAGTCTTCTTTGTGCTTGTTACGAATGGCATTAAGCAAGAACTCTCTTTCATCTTCAGGCATGGCAGCTAAACACGCACGTCCCATCGAACTTAAATGAATCGGTAAATAGGTTCCAACTTGACGGCGCATGGTCATATTGCCTTTGCCTTGCACCACGTCAAGATAAATCATATTCAGTCGATCACGTGTTGCCATGGCTACAGCAGCACCAGCATAGTCTGCCAAATTTTTCATATATGGATGAGCAATAGAGCGAATCGATACGTTAGACAGCATCGAATAACCAAACGCAAGAACTCCTACTGAAAGCTGAAATTTGCTTGAGTTAGGTACTTGTTTAATATAGCCCAAACGCGACAAGGTATGTGTGAGGCGAGTAATGGTTGGTTTTGGCAAACCTGTCATCTGAGCAAGCTCTTGATTGCCCAAATGCTGATGTTTAGGCGTAAAACAACGTAATAGCTCTAAACCACGTGCTAATGCAGTAATAAATTGGCGATCATTTTCATCCTGCATGTCTTCAATCGGATGTAATAATTCATGCCTTAAAGGCGCTAATAATTTTTCTGTCTGTTCTGCATCAACTGCATCATTCATTGTCATACCAATCCATATTTTGTTTCGCACTGCGAAAATTATAATCTATTTTTTCTATAAATAGCAAAAGAGCAAACATCCTAGTCTGCATTTTAAAGATAACTTCATTTAACTTATTAAAGCGAAAGATTAAATATTTTATTTTCTGATTTTAAATATAATTTTAATCTTCCGCTTCTAAGCCACTTACCCAATTACGCCCTTTTCTTTAAGCTCTGCTAGTTTTTCTGAAGAAACCATTCGCCCCAAAACGGCCTGCGTATGCTCACCCAACAACGGCGGTGCTGTTTTGTATTCAACGGGTGTTCTCGAAAGTTTGATTGGTGACCCAATTACCTTCAGTTTTTCACGTTGAGGATGATTCATCTCGACTAACATTTCTCGGGCAATCACTTGCGGCTCTTGAAAAGCTTGTTCCAAGTTATTAATCACACCTACGGGAACTTTAGCCGCATAGATAGCATCTACCCATTCATCTGCTGTTTTTGTTAAAAAGTGAGTTTGTAAAATTCCAATAATTTCATCACGATGCTTGATTCGGTCTGCATTTCGGGCAAAACGTACATCATTTGGTAAATCGGGTAAACCAATACTACGACAGAGTTGAGTAAACTGAGTGTCATTTCCGCATGCAATAATGAAATCACGGTCAGAAGCTTTGAACACTTGATAAGGGACAATATTGGCGTGTGCATTGCCATAACGTTTAGGGATATTACCCGATGAAAGATAGTTCATTCCCTGATTTGCCATTGTGGCAATTTGAACATCAAGCAAAGCCATATCAATGTATTGGCCTAAACCCGTCACATGGCGGTTGAGTAAAGCAGCTTGTATGGCAATCGTAGAATAAAGCCCCGTGGCTAAATCAGAAAATGCGACGCCTACTTTTTGTGGTCCACCACCCGGCAAATCATCACGCTCACCTGTGACTGACATAAGCCCGCCCATGCCCTGAATAATAAAGTCATAACCGGGCTCTTCTGCTCTTGGGCCATTTTGACCAAAACCTGTAATCGAGCAATATACCAGTTTAGGATTAATCGCAGATAAAGACTCGTAGTCTAAACCGTATTTTTTCAAAGAACCCGCTTTGTAGTTTTCAATCACGACATCGGTGTCTTGAATGAGGGCTTTAATCAATTCTTGGCCTTCAGAACTGGCAATGTCGATGGCAACCGATAGTTTATTACGGTTGGTAGACTGATAATATGCAGCTTCTTGAGTGTCTTGGCCTGAGTCATCTTTCATCCAAGGTGGCCCCCAAGAACGGGTATCGTCACCAACTTTTGGTCGTTCAATCTTGATTACTTCTGCGCCTAAATCTGCAAGAATCTGCCCGCACCAAGGTCCAGCCAACACCCGACTTAAGTCAAGTACCCGAATTCCATTTAAAGCACCCATCTTCATCCCACTATATTTTGTGACTTATTTCCTATAAGAAAACTTATCCATTTAAAATTTCGCATAGCGATATATATTTTTAATATACACAGCTCTTTTTAAAAATCAAACTTTAATTTTCTACTAAAAATAATGATTTTTTATAAGAAAATATAGATCAAATAAATCAATAAATTAGCCAAACATAAATCAAAAACAAAGTATCGCATTGCGAAATTAATTTTCAAAATATATTGTTTTGCGTTCATCCTTTGATTACTATCGCTTCAAATATTGGTGATTTTACGAACATCACATTGATGTTTTCTGCATGTAGTAAAAGGACGAGACTATGATTCGAGATCAGGAAACCTTAAATCAACTTGTTGATATGATTCGACAATTTGTTGAAGGGGTATTAATTCCTCATGAGAATGAAGTCGCTGAAACGGATGAAATTCCTCAAGATATTGTTGAGCAAATGAAAGCTCTCGGCTTATTTGGTTTAACCATTCCTGAAGAGTACGAAGGTCTTGGCCTGACGATGGAAGAAGAAATCTATGTGGCTTTTGAATTAGGTCGTACCTCTCCTGCTTTTCGCTCTCTGATTGGAACCAATAATGGCATTGGCTCCAGTGGCCTGATTATTGATGGGACCGAAGCACAAAAATCATTTTTCTTACCCCGTTTAGCACGTGGTGAAGTGATCAGCTCTTTTTGCTTAACCGAACCGGACGCAGGTTCTGATGCGGCATCTTTAAAAACCAGTGCAGTAAAAGATGGCGATTTTTATGTGTTAAACGGCACCAAACGCTTTATTACCAATGCACCTCATGCTGGTGTATTGACAGTCATGGCACGCACAAACTTTGACATTAAAGGTGCTGGCGGCATTTCTGCCTTTATTGTTGATAGCCAAACTCCGGGCATTTCTCTTGGCAAACGCGATAAAAAAATGGGACAAAAAGGTGCCCATACCTGTGACGTTATTTTTGAAAATTGCCGCATCCCTGCTTCGGCACTCATTGGTGGTGTTGAAGGTGTTGGTTTTAAAACGGCCATGAAAGTACTCGATAAAGGCCGCTTGCATATTGCAGCTTTGAGCGTCGGTGCAGCAACACGAATGCTAGATGATTCTTTAAATTACGCCATCGAACGCAAGCAATTTGGACAACCGATTGCCGAATTCCAGCTCATTCAAGCCATGCTTGCTGACTCGAAAGCTGAAATTTATGCCGCCAAATGTATGGTCTTAGACGCTGCACGCTTACGCGATGCAGGGCAAAACGTTAGCACCGAAGCTTCTTGCGCAAAAATGTTTGCAACCGAAATGTGTAGCCGCGTTGCTGATCGCTGCGTACAAATTCACGGCGGTGCGGGCTATATCAGTGAATATGCCATTGAACGTTTTTATCGAGATGTTCGTCTGTTCCGTCTCTATGAAGGGACCACTCAAATTCAACAAGTGATTATTGCCCGAAACATGATTCGCGCTGCGTCTTAATCAAATTTTAAGCACTTTAAAACGACTTGAAGTGCTTTCAATCAAATGTAGGTAATGGATTATGGCTACAAATTACGAAGAAGGTCTTTCTCGTATACAACCTCATACGTGGAAAATAGCATTTATTTTTGCATTTCTAGCACTATTGGTAGATGGGGCAGATTTGATGCTGCTGTCTTACAGCTTAAATAGTATTAAGGCAGATTTTGGATTAAGTTCAGTACAAGCAGGTATGCTTGGCAGTTTTACATTGGCAGGTATGGCTGTTGGTGGAATTTTTGGGGGATGGGCATGCGATAAATTTGGTCGCGTGCGCATTGTGGTTATTTCTATTTTAACTTTCTCGCTCCTCACCTGTGGCTTAGGTTTCACCCAAAGCTTTCTTCAGTTTGGTATTTTAAGATTTTTTGCATCACTGGGTTTGGGTTCACTCTATATCGCCTGTAATACCCTCATGGCCGAGTATGTCCCAACCCGTTATCGCACCACAGTACTTGGAACCTTACAAGCTGGCTGGACCGTCGGCTATATTGTTGCGACCTTGCTTGCAGGCTGGATTATTCCCGATCATGGCTGGCGCATGTTGTTTTATGTTGCGATTATTCCTGTTGTTATTGCTGTCCTCATGCATATTCTTGTACCAGAACCAGAAGCATGGCAAAAGTCTCGACTACAACAACCTGTTGTGGCTCAGAATGCTCAAAAAACTTCAGCATTTAAGCTTATTTTCCAAGATAAACGAAACCGTAATATGTTTATCCTATGGGCGTTAACGGCAGGCTTTTTACAGTTTGGCTACTATGGTGTAAATAACTGGATGCCTTCATATCTAGAAAGCGAACTGGGTATGAAGTTCAAAGAAATGACGGCCTATATGGTAGGTACATATACCGCTATGATTTTAGGTAAAGTTCTTGCGGGTATGATGGCCGATAAATTAGGGCGTCGCTTTACCTATGCTTTTGGTGCAATTGGTACTGCTATTTTCCTACCTCTGATCGTTTTTTATAACTCACCAAGCAACATTTTATATTTACTGGTCACCTTTGGTTTCCTCTACGGCATCCCGTATGGCGTAAATGCAACCTACATGACCGAAAGCTTTGCGACAGCCATTCGCGGTACAGCCATTGGTGGTGCTTATAACGTCGGACGTTTAGGCGCTGCATTAGCCCCTGCAACGATTGGTTTCTTAGCCTCTGGCGGCTCAATTGGGTTAGGCTTTGTCGTCATGGGTGCTGCCTACCTCATTTGTGGTGTGATACCAGCCCTATTCATTAAAGAAAAAATATACGACCCTCAAAAGTCGTAAAGAGATCCATCACAAAAAATCCTATTGGTTCTGTGCCTATAGGATTGATGGTACTAACGATCTAAACATATGTTTTAGATGGTTAGCAGGAAATAAGGAATTGACGTTTCAAAGTTATTCCTTATTTCCACCTATGTAGAGTTTATTACTCTTCATTTTAATTTTTTAGGTAAGCTTAGCTCCCAAGGGAGCTAAGCTTAAAAAGATATAGACCGAAACATTTGTTTAAGGTCGTTCACCCTGCCCCAAACGGCGTTCAATATCATCTAAAACATTTGGCAAATCAGCGACACTATCAATCACATAGTGAGCGCCCGACGCATTCATTTTTTGGTATGCCTTATCTTTTAGCACAATCTGTTCATCGGCCGATAATGCGCTCCACTCTTCATAGCTTAAACCGACTTCATTGCCACTAATTGCAAGCCCGACTGTCCAACATCCCGCATTTAAACCTTCATCAATACCCACCACGGTATCATCTACTTTTACAACAGTTTTGATGTCAGATACGTCGAGTTGAATTAAGTTCTTCCATAGCATTTCAGGATATGGACGGCCATATTTCACGTCGCTGGCAGTAACGATACAGTCTGGTCGATAGCCCTGATCGGCAGCATCTTTAACCAAACGACCAATCATCATGGATGCATAGCCCGTGTTACTGCCAATTTTTGCACCACGCTTTTTAATATTTTCAAACGTTTCTAATGCGCCCGGAATTAAAGCAGAACATTTCGGAATAGAATTTAACTGATAAGGAATAAAATCTTTATATAAACGGTCAATATCTGCTTCTGTTGCAGGCTTCCCATATACTTCCTGCCATGCAGCTGCCACACGTGGCATTTCTAAAACTGCTGCAATATGGTCACGTTTTTCTAAGCCCATTGGGGCACGCGCTTCTTCAACCGTAATTTCAACTTTATTGTCTTTAAATAAAGCCATAAAAGCCAAAATTGGTGCGCGTGAGCCAAAATCTACTGTTGTACCAGCCCAGTCAAAAACAACAGCCTGAATTTGTGTGTTGTTGGTTGTCATGGTGTATTCCCTTTAATTCAAATGTTTTAATAAAAACTATACTGTTACAGCTTGATTTAGATGGTTTTCGCAGTAGCTGGCAATCGCAGCAAGAAGCCCTTCAATGTCCTGTACATAAACTTCGCCAATATTGCCAATACGGAAGCAGTTGAGATCTGTGACTTTGCCTGGATAAATTACGTAGCCTGATTTTTTCAGCGTTTCATAAAATGACTGGAAGCTAAATGTTTCGGCTGTCAGGTACAGAAAAGTGGTAATGATGGGTGATTGTGGACACTCTTTACCGAGTACCAATTCAAAGCCAAGTTGTTGCATACCTTGCGATAAGGTTTGTTGGTTTTGTAAATAACGTTGATAACGTGCAGCAACACCGCCTTCTGTCTCAAGCTCAAGCAATGCTTGATAAAATGCACGTACCACATGGGTTGGCGAGGTAAAACGCCATTTGCCGTTATGCTGCTCCATGGTATTCCACTGATCATACAAATCGAGGCTAACCGAACGTGCCAAACCTTTACATGCTTCTAGACAATCACGCTTTGCCAAAATAAAACCAAAGCCCGGAACACCTTGAATGCATTTATTTGCACTTGAAATCAGAAAATCAATTTCAAGCTCGGCAATATCCATAGGTACACCACCAAATGAACTCATGGCATCCACAATCCAGATTTTTCCTGCTGCTTTAACTAAACGGCCTATCTCTTGAATCGGATTTAAAATACCTGTGGTGGTTTCACAGTGCACACAAGCAACATGGCTAATGGTTTTATCTTCTAAAACGCGCTCAATCTCTTGTAAATCTGGTGTTTGGGTTTCTAAATAGTTCAGCTCGATCACTTCAATATTTAGGCAACGTACCATTTGCACCATACGTGCACCGTATGCGCCGTTATTGATAATCAAGATTTTGCCATCACGCGGAATAGCTGACCCAAGCACAGACTCCACAGCAAAACTTCCACTGCCTTGCATTAACACAGCCGTATATTTTTCAGGTTGGCTGGTTGCTAAGTTGACTAGACGAGAGCGAATATCTTGTACCAGCGAGTTGTATTCTTGGTCCCAAGTACACCAGTCTTTTTGCATGGCACGGCGTACTGTTGCCGATGTTGATAATGGTCCTGGAGTAAGAAGCAAATACTTGTTCTCTAAATCCATATCGAGTTGGGGTTGCATGTTCATAATGTTACTCATTTCTTTCGCGTTCATTTCAATATACATCAATCTGGTTTAAACCAGATGACAAACTAGTAAATATTTTGTTCCAATACATCTTTCATAAAGCCAGCCCCTGTAGTCATGCCTTTGCCAGCAATCGCACTCACCAGAAAGATATTTTTTTCAGCTTCAGCGACACAGGCCAACTCATGTTCATGGGTCAGGTAATAACCATTCCAACGTTTTTGAATTGGAGGTAAAGTCAGCCCTAATTTTTCATGGCAGTAAGCTTGGATAAATTCATTAATCTCTTCACGCTGCTCGAACTGAGGCGCTTCATTAATAGAATGATATTCGTGACTATCGCCTACGATCAGTTCGCCAAATTCGTTTTGTTTAATCAGAATATGAATACCGAATTCTTTAATGAAACCCTGCTGTGATGCTTTAACTAGCTCGGCATGACTTGGGCAAATTTCAAAAGCCGGATAACGTGAAATAGATAAGCCTGAATAAAGAGAAGCATTTAAGTTTTGGTGAAACGGTTGAGTCAGGGCCATTTGCAAACCACAACGTTTCAGATTCAAACTTTGTAAAAGATCTGGATATAAAACATCGATGACTTCACCGTGACAGATCAAAACTTTATTTGCCCGATATGCCTCGCCACTTGCCAAACGAACCTGACAACTTTCCTTCTGATATTGGGTTTGAACAACACAGGCATTGGTATAAATCTTTACGCCGTTTCTTTCGGCATATGCCAACAGTCGCTGCCCAATCACATGCGGTTCGACCGAATAGTCTTCTTCAAAAACCAAACCGCCTTGAAACTGCTGCGAAGGATTTAAATAAGAAAATTGGGTGACCAATTCCTCATGGCTAAACAAATGAACTGGAATTTGGTAGCTATTTGCACGCTCGGCAAACTCATTTAAAACCTGCCATTCAAGTGCCGTATTGGCGAGATACACACCTTGTCTTTGCTCAAATGAAATATCGGTTTCAGTTTGAATACGCTGATAAAAAGAACGCGTTTCAAGTGCGTACTTTCGCCACTGTTGCTCTGGATGGGTTAAGGTCGATGTTCCGACCATGCCGAAATTACGGCGAGTTGCGCCCACAGGCTTGGCATTTTTCTCGAAGATGCAAACTTTCAAGCCTTGTTCTTGTGCCTGTATTGCAGCGGACAAACCTAAAATACCGGCTCCGACAACAATTAAATCAAACTGTGCATTATTCATAAGACTTCCAATTTGCGAAATTTAGGATGAATAAACCCTTGCCTTGTTGAACAAAGCATTTCGTTTCAGTCGGTTAAATAAAAATTGTGTTTAGCTAAAACTTAGTGAGAACTTTCACGCCATTGCTGACTTCTTGCCATAATTTTTCGGGTAAATAACCAGTGAATGAGTTTTACAACACATGAGGTGGTTAAAATCAAAATGCTCATCGCAACAGCAGCAACAGTATCTCCCGCATCATCCATATTTAAAACAGCTACCGCAGCTAAACTGGTGTCTGGTGAATAGAGGAAAATGGCAGCCGATACAGTCGTCATGGCATTGACAAAAATATAGACCGATACATCGCATAGCGCTGGAAAACACATGGGCAAATACACTTTCCAAAAGGTTTTCCACTTCGATGTTCCTAGAGTTTGTGCTGCCTGATCGAGCTGTAGCGGAATTTGTTTAATCGCATTGGTTAAAGTCAGATGTGGCACGGTGTAATAATGCACAATGGTTGAAATCACCAAAATGGTCATGGTTCCATACAGCACATTTAACGGATTACTCTGCTGGTTAAAAAACAAAATATAGGCTATACCCAAGACCAGCCCCGGCACAGCAAGAGGTAATAAAACCAAAGCTTGCACATAGTTTTTAATGAATGGATGTGCCTTAAAACGTTCGGTTAATAGCGCTACCATAAAAATCAGTGCTGTTCCAAAAACCGTACTAAAGAGTGCCATGCGAACCGAGTTAAAGTACGCTGCCCAACCGCCGCCATCGACATATTCAAAACTGTAATGTGCTAAGGTCAAAGACAAATCATAAGGCCAAGACTGAATGAATGAAGCCAGCACTGCCGTAAAGATAATCAGTAAAATCGCAGCTGAAACCAAACCACAAAATATGCTTAGAACGACTTCAAGTTTTTTATTCGATGCTGAAACATAAGGTTTAGCCTGAAAGGCTTGAAACCGTGCATGCCGCTTGCTTTGTATTCGATCAAAAATAAATACAAACACTGCTGGTAGCAACAATAAGATGGAAATCACCGCACCCATGCTCATGTTTTGCTGACCAATAATCTGTTTATAGACATCAAGCGCCATCATGTTAAATGAACCGCCAATGACTTTCGGAATTCCGAAATCGGTCAACACATAAATAAAGGCCACTAGACTTGCACTGATGAGTCCATACCGAATTGCAGGTAGTGTGACGTGGTAATGCGTCTTCCAGATATTTTTGCCGAGCGACAAAGATGCCTCAATTAAACGCTGATCGACACTGCGAAAAGACACCATCATCAACATTAAAATTGCTGGAAATAGCCAAAAGCAATAACTGATTAAAATACCGATTGGACCATAAATTTGTATATCGCCCAGCAAAGGTTTAAACACACCTTGCTTACCAAACAAATAAACCAGTGCCAAAGAAGGCAAAAGTGAAGGCGCTAAAATCGGTAAAAAAGCCACCAGTTTAAAGAAGCCTTTGCCTTTTATATTCACATTGGTGAGTGCAAAAGCATAAATACTGGCAAGAAATACTGTAATGACAGTGGCAGCACAAGAAACCCACACCGAGTTAAATACAGAGCTGAGTAAAGCTGGACTATCAAAATAATTATAAAAATTTTCAAGACCAACAAAATTTTGATTTTCATCAAAAAATGCAGTTTCAAACAGCATGATTAATGGAGCAATAATCGCTAAAGTTAAAGCGATTGCGACCATAGCCAAAGCAATATTTGATCTTAATGAATATTCAGTTTTTCGACGCGGCTGTGTTTTTAAAACCGCTGAAGCAGCTTCATTTAACATAGTGCGTACCCGTGTTCGTCAAAGACATGAATGAGTTGATTAGGCACTTTTATAAACATCAGTTCTTGCAAAGTTTTGAACTTGGTATTTTCAATTTCAATTTGCAAAAGGTGTTTTGCCTGCTCAATTCCATCGATATGAATAGCGCAAAATAAACGACGCTTGGCACCTAAAAATTCAGTGCTTAATACTTTAACTGGCAAATACAACGACTCTTTATCACTACCAAAATCATCAACCAACTCGACAGCTTCGGGTCTAAAACCAATGCTGTAATTTTCCCCTACTTTAAGTTTTTGTTGCTCCAAATTTAGAGGAATAAAACCTAGAACCTCGAGCTGATTAACTACCGAACAAGTCGCAATCATAAAGTTCATGGTGCCAATAAACTTTGCAACGAATTGGCTTTGTGGCTTGTAGTAAATATTGTGCGGTGTATCAATTTGCTCAATGACACCATGATTCATCACCACGACACGATCAGAAATGCTTAATGCTTCTTCTTGGTCGTGTGTGACCATAATGGTCGGCAAATTAAGCTGTGATTGAATCGAACGGATCTTTTGTCTTAGCTTTAGACGTACCTGAGCATCAAGTGCAGAAAGCGGTTCATCGAGCAGTAAAATATCAGGCTTCGGTGCAATTGCCCGAGCAAGCGCAACACGTTGTTGCTGACCACCCGACAATTGGTTTGGATATTTTTTAGCAATATCAGGTAACTCAATCAGCTCTAATAATTGCTGAACTCGTTGGCTACGCTGTGCCTTATCGCATTTCTTTTTGTCTAAGCCAAACGCAATATTTTCTTCTACATTTAAGTTTGGAAATAACGCATAGTTCTGAAACACAATGCCACAGTGACGCTTTTCAGCACTTAGCAACGTAATGTCTGCGCCCTTTTTTATGACTTTTCCATAATCAGGTTTTTCTAGACCCGCAATTATGCGTAGCAATGTGGTTTTACCGCATCCAGAAGGTCCCAAAAAGCTCACGAACTCGCCCGCTTTCAGGTCTAAATTAATATGCGTTAGGGCCTGAAAGTGTTGGAACTTTTTTTGAATATCCATCACTTCTAAAACTGAGGGGCCATGTTCAGGATATTTATAGGTCGTTAAGGTCGACAATAAATGCCCTGTTAACTCGGCCTTTTGATTTTGACCTAGCAGCGATGACTGCAATGACGAAGGTATTTGCATAATGAGGCCCTTATCCCAAAGATCACTTTTCAAAACGCTTTGACCATTCAGCCAAAATACGTTCACGCTGCTCGGCCGCCCAATAAAAATCATTTTTTATGAGCATTTGAGGAAGATTTTTCGGGAAGTCCATAGTAGTATTTTCAATGCCTTTATAGGCCACCATTGAAAAGTTATGGGCATAGGCTTCGTTTGCCGCTTTGCTTACCGACCAATTTATAAATTTTTGCGCGCTACTTAATTTCTTGGTTCCTTTCACAATTGCTGAGGCTTCCATTTCCCAGCCTAAACCTTCAGTTGGATAAACCACTTCTAAAGGTGCACCTTCTGCTTTTAACTTAAATGCCGGATAACCAAAAGAAACACCAATTGGAATTTCACCTTGTGCTGCCATCTTGCAAGGTTTTGAACCCGAGTGAGGATATTGTGAAATGTTTTTATCTAAAGCCTGCATATAGTCCCATGCCTGCTTTTCGCCCCAAATCTGCATCCAAGCCGTGACATCTAAATAGCCTGTGCCACTCGAAGCTGGGTTTGGCATCACAATCAAGTTTTTATAAATTGGGTTGGTTAAATCTTTCCAAGTTTTTGGAATCGGTAACTTACGTTTTTCTAATTCGACTTTATTGACACAAATTGCAGATTCCCATGCATCCATACCCGTCCACGTTGGTACAGGTTTTTGACTTACAAATTCTGGTTTTAAATTTTGAATACCTTCAGGTTTAAAAGGCTCAAGCATGTCTTTCTTTTCCATGACCAACAAACTGGTTAAAGCCACACCAAAAACCACGTCCGCTTGTGGGTTTTTCTGCTCTGCCAAAAGTTTGGCGGTGATTACACCAGTTGAATCACGTACCCATTTTACTTTGAGTTCAGGATAAGCTTTGTGTAATTCTTCTTGGTATTGCTTAAGTTGGTCGGCTTCCACTGCCGTATAGACTGTAATTTCTTCTGATTGTTTTGATGTTGCTGATGAACATCCCATTTGAATAGCAACTACTACACCTAAAACTGATGCAGTACCGAGTTTAATTGTCTGTTGAACATACTGTTTCATCTGCAAACCATCGAATGCAATTATTTGATGATGGTATTTCAACAGCTTTATATGACAGTTTAATTAATCTGGTTTAAACCAGATTGCATTTTTATGCTCGCGCTTCGAAATGTAAATCTAAAACATCATGTAGCCAATATTCTTGGTCAACATCAGTAATCACACCTTCTTCATTTCTGTTGCTACGGCAAATATATAAACCAAGCGCGCCAACATTCACATGCAGTGCTTTGGCCTGCTGTTCCGATAAAGCTGTTGGATACAGATTAATATCAGCTCTGGTGATATGGCAGTTATATTGATTTGCCATCAGTAAAGTAATGGATTGCTTGAGATCATGAGTTAAAAACTCGGGAAAAAGCTCGGCATTCACACGTAAATGTTCAACCAAAACAGGTCGACCATTAATACAACGACGTCGCCAAACTGAATAAATCGGATGCCCTTTTTCAACTTTTAAATGTTTGGCATCCCAAGAAGTAGCTGTCGTTAGCTCACTCGAAATCACTTCTGTCGAAGGTTCATAACCTTGTTCAATCACGAACTGATTAAAGTTTTTAGTCGACTGCGGATGATAAATAATACGAGGAGAACGAACATACCAACCACGGCGGTCTAGTCGATAAATCAGACCATCAGTTTCCAAAGCCAGTAAAGCTTCACGTGCAGCCACTCGTGTGGTTTGGAATTGTTCCGAAAGTACTCTTTCCGAAGGGAGTTTTGCGTGGGCTTCTAATACGCCAGATTCAATATCATGGGCAATTGCATCGCGAATAGGAATATATTTAGGTATGCGTGCTTGGTCCTGTTCCATACAAACTTAGAATTTATAAATAAAGAAATTAATAGCAATATACTGAAAAAATATGACAAAAGCTTTTATTAATGCTGATCTTTTAAGCAAAACAATCTCTTAAGCTAGTACGGCCCACTTAAATTTTTCTATAAAAAAAGAGCATTTTCATGCCTTTTTTATTTTTACTTAGTCTTTAGCTGGCGTGCTTAAAACTATCAATTTGCTTAATTTCATAAGGCAACCCGACATAGTTTTCAGCCAAGGTTGTTTTACCCGCAATTGAACCCAGTACATAACTCAACTCGGCTTGTTTAATCTTATGGTCAAACTCACTTTCAGTTTCAAAACGATGCAATAAATGAGTCATCCACCAAGAAAAACGCTCTGCTTTCCATACGCGTTGTAGGCATTTTTCAGAGTATTCATTTATCCCTTGTTCGGAACCTTCGGCGTAATATTCAATGAGTGCGCTTGATAAATAAGCAATATCAGATGCAGCGAGATTTAAGCCTTTTGCTCCTGTTGGTGGAACAATATGCGCAGCATCACCTGCTAAAAATAGTTTTCCAAAACGCATTGGCTCGGTCACAAAGCTACGTAACGGCGCGATACTTTTTTCAATAGAAGGACCTGTCACTAACTTTTCACGGCTTTCAGGATCTAGGCGGTTTTTTAACTCATCCCAGAACTTTTCATCCGACCAGTCTTCGACGTGATCTGTTAAAGGGACTTGTAAATAATAACGGCTACGTGTTTCTGAGCGCATACTACATAAAGCAAATCCACGTTCAGACTGTACATAAATGAGTTCATCGGCTACAGGTGGGACATCGGCCAATAACCCTAACCAGCCAAATGGATAAACTTTTTCAAAGGTCTTAATTTTATCTTCAGGCACGCTGGCACGGCAGACACCGTGGTAGCCATCACACCCTGCTATAAAGTCACACTGAATTTGAAAGGCTTTACCTTGGTACTCAAACTCAACTTTTGGTGCAGTGTAAAAGTCTTTCACTTGTACATTGTGAGCTTCATAATATGAAGTGAGCTGTGCTGCTTCACGCGCAGTCATTAAATCTTTAGTGACTTCGGTCTGACCATATACAGTCACTTGTTTACCACCTGTGAGTGCGGCTAAATCAACCCGATGTAACTCACCATTGGTTAAGATTTCAATGCCCGAATGCGGTAATCCTTTTTCTTTTAAGTTTTGGTCAACGCCGGCTTGTTTCAGTAAGTCGACCGAAACTTGCTCTAAAATTCCTGCACGAATCCGTGAAGCCACATATTCAGCACTACGTTGCTCAACAATAATATGATCGATGCCAGCTTTATATAGAAGTTGCCCAAGCAATAACCCTGCTGGTCCAGAACCAATAATTGCAACCTGTGTCTTTAAAATATCCATAACTTCATCCTTGTTTCATCCTGACTTTTAAATTACTGGCTTTAAGTTTTGTTCACTATGTATCCAAGACGAAAATAACCGTTTATCATTTAGTTTGTCCGAATAGCGGACAGAAACAACCAAAATAACAGGAATGAAAGGATGCCTTCTCTCGATGCTTTTCTAGAGCACCCGAACTCGCATGAGAAAATTCGTCAAGATGACTACATTGCAGGATTAGCAAAAGGCTTGGCTTTATTGGAAGCTTTTGGAACAGATCGCCAGCGGCTTAATGTCACTCAAGTGGCAGAACGAACAGGTATTAGTCGTACAGCGGCAAGGCGTTACCTAAAAACTTTAAAATACTTAGGCTATTTAGAAACTGATGAACATTACTTTTGGCTCACTCATCGCGTGCTGCGCTTTTCGAGTTCTTATCTAAGCTCTGCCCACCTGCCTAAAGTTGCTCAATCATTTTTAAATCTTTTGTGCGCGCAGACGTCGCTGACTTTTTCGATTGTGGTGTTAGACGATAACGAAGTGGTGCCGATTGCCCGTAGTTATTTACCACAGCAAGATAATTTGCGCGTTAGCCCTTATGGCATGCATTTAGGAAACCGTCTCCCTGCCCATGCCACTTCCACGGGTAAAGTATTGCTGGCAGCACTACCTGAAGAAGCCCAACATACGTGGGTAAAAAATTACGGTTTAAAACGCTTAACGCCTTTTACCATAGTAGATGAGTCAAAGTTTTTTGAAGTGCTTAAGGGTATTTCGTTATCGGATTATTGTCTTTCTAAAGAAGAACATGAACTTGGTGTAATTGCGATTGCCGTGCCCGTTTTTAATGCACAAGGTCAAGCAGTGGCAGCACTTAACTGCATGTCTCAAACCAACCGCATACAAGAAGATTATTTGGTTCAGCAAATTTTGCCATTGCTGCGTAACACGGCAAATGAACTTAGAAATGTAATTTAAATAGACTTAGAAACTCTCGTCATCAATTAGAGGTACAAGAGTTTCAACTCATAATTTTAAAAAGCGAATTCTTTAACTTGATGGCTTGCCAAATCTAAAGCATTGCTGCGATAGGCCTGCATGTCTAAGCCTTCTGCATAGATAAAATCGACGTCATGAATGCCCATTAGCCCTAACACTGCTTTGAGATAAGGCGTGACTGCCTCAGTTTCTTGGCCGACATGAATACCACCCCGACTACTTACCACCACCGCTTTTACCCCTTCAACCAAACCTTGAGGATAAGTTTCGGTATAGCGGAATGTTTGTCTTGCTCGTGCCACCAAATCAAACCAGTTTTTAAGTTGAGTCGGGACATTTAAGTTGTACATGGGTGCACCAATGACCAATAAATCAGCGCTTTTTAATTCAGCAATTAATTCATCAGACAAAGCAACGATTCGTTGAATGTCTTGATTTACATTTTCAGCCCCACGAAGCGCTTGGAAAATTTCTAGATCTAATACAGGCAGATTCATTTCAGCTAAATTGCGTATGATAATGTCATCTTGCAAACCTTGGTCTTTACGGTGCTCAAGCATTACATCGATTAGACGATTGGTTTGTGAACCCTCACCCATAATGCTGGATTTTAATACCAATATTTTAGCCATGACCATCTCCACGTTTTTGATGAAGCCATATTAATCCCACAATAAATTCAACAGTGGTGATATTATTTCTTATCATTGGTTCCTTTTAGGCAACAATCATGCAACATGAGCTAAGTGCAATTTCTATATTTGTGACTGTGGTTGAAGCTGGAAGTTTTGTAAAAGCTGCCGAGCAATTGCATTTAACTCGCTCAGCCATAAGTAAAAATATTGCTCGGCTTGAAGAACAGCTTGGTGTAGTTCTATTTAAAAGAACAACACGTTCGCTCAGCATGACTGATGAAGGTGCTTTGTTTTATGAACATAGCCGTCGAGCATTAAGTGAAATACAAAATGCAGCAGCTTTATTAGACCAAAGGAAAATTAACGCAACAGGCCGATTAAGAATATCTGTGCCTGTACTTTTTGGACAACTCTTTGCTGCCCCGCTCATGGTTAAATTCGCTCAGCAGCATACGGACTTACAGTTAGAAATTTCATTTAATGACCGAAATGTAGACTTGATCGAAGAAGGTTTTGATTTATGTATAAGAATCGGGGCATTGCCTGACACCACTCAGCTCGTTGCCAAGCCGATTGGTGAGCATCGAATGCTACTTTGTGCCTCACCTGACTATTTAAATGAAACAGGTCCCCTAGAACATATTGAGGACTTAGACCATCATGCGACTATTGCCGATCCGCATTTTGGTCAAATGCAAAAATGGCGACTTCAAAAGGAAAATGACGAGCCTTTATTTATTAAACCGAAAGCAAAACTTCTTTTAAATGATCTACAAGCTATTAAAAATGCAGCGCTTGCTGGAGCTGGTATCGCTTGGCTACCCGACTGGCTCATTCAAAATGAATTACAGGACGGTAAGCTGGTACAAGTGTTAGACGCCATGTCGAGCACTGCTTTTCCGATTCATTTGGTATGGCCTACACTGCCTTTTATGCCACTCAAAACCCGTCTTGCAATTGATTATTTGGCGCAGCATTTACCCCCTGAACTGAACAA
Source organism: Acinetobacter sp. OYA S30 (assembly GCF_033599315.1). Lineage (NCBI taxonomy): Bacteria > Pseudomonadati > Pseudomonadota > Gammaproteobacteria > Moraxellales > Moraxellaceae > Acinetobacter > Acinetobacter sp. OYA S30. The sequence goes on along the minus strand of NZ_JAWVAV010000016.1, from coordinate 14,493 downwards.
ACAAGCTTAAAATAAAAAAGGCCTCGTCCACTTGAATAAGGCCTTTTTTAATATTCAAAGCTAATTTTTATTGCTCAGATTCAAATTCTTTAATTGCCTCTTTAGCAATACGAAAGCTATCTACGGCAGCAGGTACGCCACAGTAAATTGCAACCTGCAAAAGCACTTCACGAATTTTCTCTTTAGGTACACCATTTCGAAGTGCACCTTTAACATGTAGTTTTAATTCATGCGGACGATTTAAAGCTGAGATCATTGCCAAGTTAATTAAACTGCGCTCAGGCTTACTTAATTCTTCACGCCCCCAAACAGCTCCCCAGCAATATTCAGTGACTAATTCTTGAAGAGGAAGATTAAACTCATCAGCATTGTTGATTGAATTATTTACATATTCTTCACCAAGAACTTGTTTGCGGATTGCTAAACCCTTTTCAAATTTTTCATTACTCATATATTCAATCCTCCAAACAAGGTGTATTTAATTTCCAGATAATCTTCAATACCGTATTTAGAACCTTCACGCCCCAAACCAGACTGTTTAATGCCACCAAAAGGCGCAACTTCATTTGAAATAAGGCCTTTATTAATTCCGACCATGCCATACTCAAGCTGTTCACTCATACGCCAAGCACGGCCTAAATCTTTGGTATAACAATATGCGGCTAAACCAAATTCAGTTGCATTTGCCATTTCAACTGCTTGTTGCTCGGTTTCAAATTTAAATACAGCTGCTAGCGGACCAAACGTTTCTTGGGTTGCCACATCCATATCAGCGGTAACATCTGCAATTAGTGTCGGTTCAAAAAATAATTCACCCGCAGTATGCCTTTTACCACCAATCACAAGACGACCATTTTTATCTAATGCATCTTGAATATGAGCTTCAACTTTTTTCACCGCATTGGCATTAATTAATGGCCCAATGTCATGCCCAGCTTCTAGTCCATTACCAATATTAAAGTTTTGGATTTTTTGGCTTAAGGCAGCAATAAATTTTTCATAAATGCCCGCCTGCACTAAGAATCGATTGACACATACACAGGTTTGCCCTGCATTTCTAAATTTGGCAATGAGTGCTCCCTCAATTGCTGCATCTAAATCGGCATCATCAAATACAATGAACGGCGCATTGCCACCCAACTCTAAGGAAACTTTTTTTAAGGTTTTTGCTGAACGCTCAAGCAACATTTTGCCAACTGGTGTTGAACCCGTAAAAGTAAATTTGCGTACGACATCACTTTCAAAAATCGCATCACCAATATGAACTGCATCACCTGTAATCACACTAAAAATTTCAGCAGGCACACCCGCTTGCAGAGCTAAGTCCACTAAGGCCAAAGCAGTAAAAGGCGTTTCTGGTGCTGGTTTTACAATACAAGGACAACCTGCCGCCAAGGCTGGAGCAACCTTACGCGTAATCATAGCAGCGGGAAAATTCCACGGCGTAATAGCTGCAATGACGCCAATAGGCTGTTTATTTACAACAATACGAGCATCTGGATATGGGCTTGGAATAATATCTCCATACACTCGTTTTGCTTCTTCGGCAAACCATTCAATAAAACTGGCAGCATATAAAATTTCACCCTTGGCTTCAGCTAAGGGCTTTCCTTGCTCACTCGTTAAAATAAAAGCCAATTCATCTGTATTTGAAATGATTAAATCGAACCATTTTTTTAAAATAATTGATCGATCTTTTGCTGTTTTATTTTTCCATAGCGGCCAAGCTTCTTTGGCAGCTTCAATGGCACGCTCGGCTTCAGCCTTGCCCATATTTGGGACAGTACCAATAACCTCTAATGTCGCTGGATTTAAAATTTCGGATGTTTGTTGATGGTCTGCATCGCACCACTTTCCAGCAACAAAAGCTTGCTGACGAAATAAAGCGAGTTCATTAAGCTGCATGATCATTATCCTATTAAGATCTTCTGCATTGATAGTCGAGCGATACATAAATTAAATAGCTCACCATCAACTTTGTATTATGGCATACCAAAAATTAATTTAAAAAATTTTCGGTATGCCCGAATGTTTAAATGTCTTTAGAAATAATAAAACAGCGTTAAGTTAAGCAACTTATTCCACTGGTTATCATCCCCTTTTGCCAATGAATCTTGAGTCCCACCAATGAATGGGTCATTTTTACTCATGATGTATTCAGCCACCAAAGATAGCTGTTTATGGTCAATAGACACACCAATAATATTACGAATCGAATCTTTCATACTGTCCTGATCTTTATCGTAATGGCTGTACATAAAGTACGGCGTAATGTTTCCGATTTGCTTAACATTTTTGAAAGAATAACCAACATCTGCTGTATAGAATGTTCCTTTGTTAGCTACATAATATTCGGTGTCGTAGGACCCCATGAGTGACTGATTAGGATTAAGCTGATCCTGATTAGTTACATCATTTTTACCGCCAGTAAGGGTCACATTTAAATTGCCATAATTGGCTTTACCAAAAAGTGCCCATGCATGACGGCGCCCATCACTCGAAGCAGTTTTATTTTCAATATCGGATGTCCAATAGGAGCCACCCAGCTGTGTGGTTAAACCATTAATTCCAAGATTTATATCTTGAGTCACTCGGCCTACCCACATGTTCTTTTCTTGCAAATCGGTTTTATTCGGATCGTCTGAACTCACATAATTTGCAGTGTAGCGACCTGAATCTTGGGTAGAACCTGTGTAGTTCCCACCATCTACCGCAAAATAACCCACATCAAACTTGGTTGCTGTCGGCAATTCAAAATGATAATTCAAACCAAGATTATGAACATCTTCTAAACCTGCGGTTGTGCTCATACTTCCATATAAGCTATTACCCCAAAAACGTCCCGGCCCAAATGGAATCGGCTGAACACCTGCCACCACTTGATCTGTTTTATTTAATTTGTACCCTACATAACCATCAACCAACGTAGAAAAATCACATAGACGGTCATATTGATAACAACGATATTCCGCATGACCAAATAACGGTCCACGCTCGTAGTCCAGTTTTAACTGCGCAGCATCAAAACGAATTTTTTGATCAGAAGCAGACTCTCCATAGTGTTTATCTTGATAGTTAGCGCGAACATAGCCGGATACGGTGAGCTTGCCGTATTCATCATCGGTGTTTCCAAAACTTATACCTGCGTAACTCGGATAGATTACAGCCATTAATGCTGTGCTTAAAGCTGCTTGTAAATAGCTTTTTTTCATTGTGGGATTCCTTTCACTACAATGCTTATTGAGGTAATTTTGCGTTTAATGCAGGTGCAGAACATTTAATCTTTCCTAGATTAAAGACGTAATACACCACCAGACTCACCACCAATCCAATAACCCATGAAATATCCGCATCCGGAATTACATCAGCCAATGCACCTGTGAAAAACGCATTTTTTAAGAACGGAATTTGTACCGCAATCCCAATGAAATAAGCCGTAAGCGCTTTTGCATTAAATTTGCCGTAAATACCACCATCACGTGCAAAAATCGATTGAATGTCATAAGACTTTTTATTCACGACATAGAAATCTAGTAAATTAATAGACACCCATGGCACCAAAATAAATAACAAGGCAAAAATCACATTCAAGAAGAAACTAATAAAGTTACTTGATGCCCAAAGCGCCGTTAAAGTCGCTAGAACTAACACAATGATTGATAACACGACTCGGATATTTCGGCTTGGCATCCACTGCCCTGCAAAAGTCTGAATAGAAGTAATACACGACAGAACCGCACCGTATAGGTTCATAGCATTGTGACCAATGATATTGCATAAGAACAAAATCATAAGAACATAACCGAACAGTCCAGTACCTGACTTTACCGCTTCCATGGCATCTGTGGTTGAGCCAATACTGACCGCAATCGTACCAAATGCCATCGCAAAAATTGTTCCTAATGATGCGCCTAAATAGGTAAAGATAAATGGCTTATAAATACCAATCGACTTCGGTAAATATCGTGAATAGTCTGAGGTATAAGGTGAAAAACTAATTTGCCATACCGCACACAAACCAAACATGGCAAACCAGCCTTTCATATTGAAAGAGCCTTTAGCAAGTACATCTGCATTAATATGCGGCACCATAATCATGAGGCCAATGAGCAACGAACCACCCATAAACCAAGTTCCAATTTTATTGAACTTATGAATAAAGTGATAACCGATCACGCCTATGGTAGTTGCTGCGATTGCGCCAATGACAGTCGCAGTCGGCACAGGAATAGCAGGAACAACGGTATGAAGGGTTTTGCCTGACAAAATAATGTTAGAGATGAAAAAACCTAAATAAATGAGGGTGGTAAACACTACAACCAGCAATGCCCCATAACGCCCGAACTGTGCGCGGCTCTGAATCATTTGAGGAATGCCGACCTGTGGGCCTTGTGCAGAGGTTAAGGCCAGAATCGCTGCGCCAAAAAAATGTCCGCAGCAGATCGCAAGCAATGCACTTACAATATTGAGGTTAAAGGTTAAAATTGACATTGCACCCGTAATCACGGCAAGCGGTGCAATATTGGTACAAAACCATAATGTGAATAGATCACGAACTTTCCCATTACGTTCAGAGGGAGCAACATAATCAATAGAATGACTTTCGATAGCGAAAGCATTATTGCTATTTTCGTTTTGGCTCATATCCTTAATCTCTCTTTGAGGAATTCATTTCCTCAACATCAAAAAATCTGCCCAGCCAAAGTCATTTCAATATGACTCGGCTTCATCTTTTTATTTCCTTTTACAAACAGCTCATTTCTCTGTTTGTGTTGTTTTAGCCAAGAAAAAGGTAAAGCCAGTCCGATCAATACTTAATTAAGCATCGATACATCTAGTTTTACGTTTTCAACTATTTAAAGCTTTAGGCGATTACTGGGTTTGACTGATTCATTTTTTCATCCTTGAAATTAAAATCCCGATATATTTTCATACTTCAAGTCATGACTTATCTCATGACAAATGGGTCATCAATTGGCTCATCTGAGGTACGTAACCAAACTGTCTTGGTGGTGGTGTAATCTAAAACAGCATTTGCGCCACCTTCCCGACCATGTCCCGAAAGCCCATGTCCACCAAAAGGTGCAAGTGGAGAAACAGCACGGTAAGTATTGAGCCAAACAATTCCCGATCCAATCACTTTTGTCATGCGGTGAGCACGGCTTAAATTGGTGGTAAAAACGCCTGCTGCCAATCCGTAAGGCGTGCTATTGGCTTTTTGCACGGCTTCCGCTTCATCTTTGAAACTATCTACTGATAACACCGGACCAAATAGTTCCGTGGTAATACAATCTGCTTGAGGTACATCGGTGCAATCTAAAATGGTTGGTGGATAGTAATAACCTGCTCGCTCAAGGCTTTTACCCCCAATAAGCAGTTTTGCACCTTGCTGGATTGAACTTGCAACGACTTGCTCAATTTTTTGGCGTTGGCGTAAGGTACAAAGCGGTCCAAACTCGGTTGCCATTTCATGAGGTAAACCAATTTTTATGGTTTGTACACGCTCAACCAAACGCTGAACAAATTCATCTTTAATGCTTTCTTCAACCAGTAAACGTGAACCTGCTACACAACTCTGCCCTGTGGCCGCAAAAATAGCAGCGACCTGAGCATTTACCGCACTTTGAATATCTGCATCAGCAAATACAATAAATGGTGATTTACCACCTAATTCGAGTGAAACTTTTGCAAGATTTTCAGCCGAGTTACGCACAATGTGCCGTGCCGTTTCTGGACCACCTGTAAACGCAACATGGGCAACATCAGGATGACTACTCAACACGGCGCCACATTCAGGCCCGAAACCGGTAATCACATTGACCACTCCTGCCGGGAAACCCGCTTCATGGACTAATTTGGCAAAGGCTAACAATGGTCCAGGGCCGTCTTCAGAAGCTTTTAGCACGACGGTACAACCTGCCGCTAAAGCAGGCCCTACCTTCACTGCCGATAGAAATAACTGACTGTTCCAAGGAACAATTGCAGCAACCACACCTACTGGTTCACGAACAATCCATGCTTGCATGTCTGCCTTATCAATCGGTAGAAAACTGCCCTCTAATTTGTCGGCAATACCTGCATAGTAGCGATAATATTCAGCGACATAGGCAATCTGGCTCGATGTTTCACGAATAATTTTGCCCGTGTCACTGGTTTCAATTTGAGCAAGTTGCGGTGCAGCTTTTTCAATTAAATCAGCCAATTTATAGAGCAATTTACCGCGCTGGGAGGCGGTTAAACCTGCCCACTCCGGTGCTTTTAATGCCTGAGATGCCGCTTGAACTGCTCGGTTGACTTCATCGGTTCGAGCTTCCGGCATGTGTGCCCAAACTTCACCTGTTGCAGGATTAATACTTTCAAAAGTCGCTGCACCAGATTCAAACTGACCATTAATATAAAGCTGAAAGTCTGCTGTCATGATATTCGCCTCTATGCAAATGCCGGCATAACTTCATTGATCATACGTTCTAATGAGGCTTTTTTACGTTCAAAGCTCATGCCTGTATCAATCCAGAAAGAATATTCGTTATAGCCCATCGCCTCATAGGCTTTTAAGCGATCAATGACTTCTTGGGCTTGCCCAATCACGTTATTTTTGCGCATCGCTTCTGGTGTATAAAAAGGATGTGCAGCAATTTCTTCAGGGCTTAAAGGTGCAATTAAACCTTGTTTAATTTCACGCTCATTTTTAAACCAAGCGCCGAAGTAGTTATAGAAGGTATTGATTTCATCTGCTGCCAGTTGAGCATCTTCTTCACTATCTGCCACATAGGTATGGCGGAGCAACATAATTTCCGGACGCGGTACATCACTGAACTTTTCACAAGCTGCATTGAAATGTCCCATGAGTTTTTCAACTTCTTCGTCACCTAAATGTAACGGCGTTACCTGTACATTACAGCCATTTTGCACAGCAAATTCGTGGCTATTTGGATCACGGGCAGCAACCCAAATTGGTGGATGCGGTTGTTGAAGCGGTTGAGGTGCTGAGGTGGTTTTTGGAAACTGCCAAAATTCACCGTTATGCTCATAATCGCCTTTCCAAAGGTTTTTAATTGCGGGAATCATTTCACGTAAACGCTGACCTGCACTCCATGCATCCATGCCCGGAACCATACGTTCATATTCAAACGAATAAGCACCACGAGCAATACCAATATCTAAACGGCCGTTGGTAATAATGTCGGTCATTGCAGCTTCGCCTGCAAGTTTAATCGGGTGCCAGAATGGCGCTACCACCGTACCCGTACCTAAACGAACATTTTTGGTTTTATTCGCTAAATCGACCAGATTTAGAAATGGGTTTGGTGCAATGGTAAAGTTCATGGCGTGGTGCTCACCTGTCCAAACCGCATGCATACCGCCACGGTCTGCAATCTGACAAAGCTCAATCATTTCATCATAAAGCTGCTTCTGGGTTTGCTGATCAGAAACACGTTCCATATGCACAAATAATGAAAAACGCATGATTAAACTTCCTCTTTAACGATTTGACGAACTGTACCTGTTGTCTGATTTCCGTAATAAACACCATAAGTTTTCAAATGGTTTTCTTTGCGATAGCGCATCAGCATACTTTCTAAAGCACTGTCTATAAACTCAAGTTTCTCAAGATCATTTAAATCGACAAACTGACCTTTAGTGGCTTGAGCTACGGGTGTGTTGCATAAAAATGAAATATATTGCTGCTGGTTTTCAACGTTCTCATATACAGAGTAAATGAAGTTGGCAGAAGCATCTGGCTGATATTGTGCAAAGATTTTCTCAAGTGCTTTATCGGCACCGTCTTTATCGACCATGACATGCGGAATAGTCCATTTATGATCGGCAGTTTCTTCAAGTAAAATGGTATTTTCATGTCCGATAATGGCACTCATCACCACTTTAGGGCCAGAGATCACCTCGGCAGAAAGTTTGGCTGGTGTGAAATATCCACCACGATAATAACCAAGCCCTGCAAAACCGGTCGAAGCAAAATCTTCAACTTTACCAATTAAAATGGCATGGTCACCTGCATCGACAACTTGGTAGGTTGTACAGTCAAACCATGCACTGACATGATCGATCAGCGGGTTCTGGCAAGCGCTTTTTGACCATGAAATATTTGCAAAACGATCTTCGCTTGGACGAGCAAAGGTATTTGAAACATCCTTTTGCTCTTCTGCCAAAATATTGATTGCAAAATGTGTGGCATTTGCAAAGTTATGATAATTGCTTGATGTCTTGGCAATACTCACTAGAAGTAAAGCTGGGTCCAAAGACACCGAAGCAAAAGAGTTCGCTGTAAAGCCAAGTGGCGTTCCATCTTCTTTACAGGTTGTGACCACCGTAACGCCCGTCATAAATGACCCGAAGGCATCACGTAGTTCACGCATTTTATTAATCGTATCCATTTCACTCATTGTTATATTCCTTCAGCAATGTGTGGCAATTTAAACGTTGGTTTCCAACCACGCTTGCATTGCATTATTCACTTTGTCAGGGGCAGTTAAGTTCACCATGTGACGTTCATTTTCAATGACAATTGCAGTGCCATGCTTTGCCTGTTTTGCCATCTGTAATGCCATTTCTGCAGTTGAATTCGGATCATCCGTACCGGTCAACACCAAAGCAGGGCAAGTGATCTTTGACCAGTCATCTGCATAGGTTTCATCGCCTTGTGCAAACGCAGAATACGCAGTGGTATAACCAGACAAGTCGACATTTTCGAGCCAAGTTTTCACTTTGGCAGCTGCTATACGCTCGACTTCACTTTCACCAAACCAGCGTTGTAGCGGAGTTTCAACATCAATACGGCCTGTTTTTAACTCTTCAGCTCTTTGGATGACTGCATGACGCGCCTGTGGTGTCCGTTTATACACACCATTGAGTACAGCCATCCGTTTGACTAAATCAGGACGGGTAACACTGACGCCTGTCGTAATTAGCGAGCCCATTGAATGCCCTGCTAAATTTACCGGGCCTAAATTTAAGGCTGTAATAAATTCGATGGTCCATTCAACAAAATCTTGTAATTTTGCGTCTGCCGGTAATTTGGTACTTTGACCATGTCCCGGCATATCTACTGAAATCACATGATAATGTTTAGAAAAATATTCAATTTGTGGATACCATGCCGCAGCTTGCATTCCCACTCCATGGATCAGAACCAGAGGCTCTCCTTCGCCTTGCTCAAAATAGTGAGCAATACGGTTATTTGACAGCTGCAGGGTTTTTGACATCATGACCTAACTCTTCCAAATCTTTATAACGATCACCAATACGATGATGTGGTCGACCACCTGTTGCTGCACCAATCACAACAACCAGTTCGTCAGCAGCAGGTGCATCTGGAATTGCAAATTGCAATGTTAAGTAATGAGAACGGCGGCCTTCGTCATTTTTATCCATCATTGGAATTAAAATCGGCGCATTTGCTGGGCCACGGGTATTGTTAAATGCCAAATAAGACTTCGCGCCAACAGCACTACGGTAAGTATTACCAAAATGTAAGGTATGAATTAAAGCTGATGCATGCTCAAGTTCACCATTTAAGCCCACCACCGCACTTTTACCAAAAGCTTCAACGGCTTCGCCCGAACCGACTTCATCAAGAATAAGCTTGGTTAAATGCTCGCTTAAGATCGGCGCAATGCGACGAATTTCCGGTGTTAGGTTTTCTACATAACCTTGCCCTGCCCACGGATTTTTAATTACCGCTGCTGCTGCCACCATTTTTAAAGGCTTGGCTGCTTCTTTGCCGCCATCTACATAAGTGGTTTCTACATGAAGTACAGTTTTACGTATGAGTTCCATTGCTCTTCCTTGCAAGTAAATTATCTTGTCATTCGTATTATGGTATACCATAATACATACTGAAAAAAAAGCAAGAGTTTGCTATGCTAATTTTTATTGAAAAACATGTAATGAAACTCAACATGTTAAAAAACAGGAAAATTTAATTACCTATGAATCTTAAAATTGAAAACCCGCCCGTAACTTTACGAGAGCTGTGTTTAGATAAAGTGCGTAATGCCATTATTACGGGCTATTTCCCTTCAGGAAAAAGATTGGTTGAAAGAACGTTATGTGAAGAACTTGGCGTGAGCCGTTCTGTAGTTCGCGAAGTCATCCGCTATTTAGAAGCAGAAGGTTTAGTCGAGATTTTGCCAAATAAAGGCCCTATTGTTTCACTACTTAACTGGGACATCGCTTCACAAATTTATGAAATTCGTCTTTTGTTAGAGCAAAGTGCTGTGGTTGACTGCACTAAAAATCTAGATGAAAAAACTGCTGAAAAATTAAAACTTCTATTAGAAGATCTTAAAGCTGCATTTGCCGCCGATGACATCAATCTCATTATTGCGACCTCTACCCGGCTTTATGAAACTATTTTTACTACAGCCAATCACCATATTGCTTGGGAAGTGGTTCAACGTTTAAACGGTCGAATTAGCCGTCTTCGTGCCATGACCATGAAATCAACAAAGCGTGAAATTTCAGGTTATCAACGTATTAAAAATATGTGTGAGGCCATCTATCTTCACAAAGACCCTGAAAAGGCAAAACAAGCTGTTGCTGAACATATTGCTGAAGCTGCTGCTGTCGCAAAAAATATTTTAGATGCGTGAAATCACAAATTTTAGGAAAAGGTAAATAGGCCTTTATTTAATAAGTTATAGGGAAATACGATATGTCTGCGTACTGGATTGCTCATGTCACCATTCATGATATGGAACAATATAAACAATATATGGCCACTGCTCCGCAAGCTTTTCAAAAGTACGGCGCCAAGTTTCTTGCGCGTGGCGGTGCCTCTGAAGTCTTAGAAGGACAAGAGTTTGAACGTCACGTGGTGATTGAGTTTCCAAATATGGAAACTGCACGTGAATGTTATTTTTCACCTGAATATCAGCTTGCCAAAAGTAAACGCCAAGGCTGCTGTGATGTCATGGTGAGTTTTGTTGAAGGGATCTAAATTGCTGAATTGATTTCTCAACTTGAGAAATCAATTCTATTTTAAGTTATTATATCAGCGAGCTTATTTATATGTTTTAAATAAACCTTATAAAAACCTCACCATTAACTCATCGTTCAATCGAAAAAATTTCAAGCAAACTAATCAGCTTCTTCTTTTTTAGAAGAAGACCCCAAAGCCATACTCGAAAATACGCCATCGCGATAAATCCATGCATGTAATAACGCAGCGGACAGATGACCAATAACGACAGCAAATAATAGCCAAGCCAAAATTCCGTGTAGAGTACGGAACCAAGCGTAAAGCGTAGAGTTGGTTGGTGCTATAGGTGGAAGGTCCCAACCCGGAAATAAAGTGACAGGCCAATTACCTGCCGATAGCGTTGCCCATCCGAGCAATGGCAAACTAAACATCAAAATATAAAGTAGCCAATGTGATGCTTGGGCAAGAAACGCCTGCCAGCGCGGTACAGTCGGCGGCAAAGGTGGAATTGGATAACAGAGTCGATTTATTAATCTTATGATGACCAATAATAAGATTGCGATTCCTAAAGGACGGTGAATATCGATTAACCACGGACGCCAAGTCATTGAGGTGGTCATTCCTACCCCAATAAATAGCATAGCCAGAATTGCTGCCGCCATAAGCCAATGCAGTATTCGCGCAGTCAAATTAAAATGACGTGGAGCATTATCGTTAGATTTATTTTGCATTGTTCATCTCTCCTATTTGCCCACGGCATCCGTTGCTTTGCCAAATCCAATTTCACGTAATCGAGCATTGTAAGACTGTGAATAGATCGCCGCTCGTGCTGCGAGTACTGGGTCATCTGATAACTCAATTCCTGGTGGCACCAAAGTTGGGTCAAAGTTAATATCACGACAAGCGCCATTTACCTGATCAGTTACATTTTTGACTTCTAATGTTCCGGCTATAACTTCTTTACGGTCTTTTGGCCAAGGCTGAGATGGGTCATTCACCGGGTCTCCCGGCTCGGCAAGTTGCAAAACCAAGTCCCAATAGAGCGGTCCTTCAGCCAAACGTTTTTTGATGTCTTTAAATAAGAAATCATGATCAGCTTGATCACGTTGCTCTTTGGTTAGACTAATAAATTTTGAATGAGGACGCATAGACCAACGGACTGGCTGTTCTTGTCCATTGGCTGCCCGCAATATAAAGGCATTTACGACATAAAATTCTGCACCGCTGAAACTACCAGTTAATGGCATCTTGGCCTTTTGCTCAATAGACTTACGCGCTTCGGGATATTCTTTTAAAAACGCCTCAACAAGGGCTGGATCAGGTTTACCAGTAGACGGAACCGGTTTAAATGCTTTTTGCTGCGCCAAAAAACCCTCAGCATTTCGCGTAGGGAAATAGGGAAAGTTGTTTAATTTCATACGCCACTGTGAATGATCGGCTGGAGAAAGTAATAAAGCCATACTCACTGTTGCGGTAGAATTATCTGCCGCATGCGGATTACCGCTTCCAATAGAAAATCGACCAATTGCTGGTATATCAGACTTGGCAAATACAGTGGCTTTAGAGAGTGCTGCTGCCGCACCATTACTATGGTAAGTGCCATCAAAACAAATACCTTTACCGTGTGCACGTCGATATCCGGGATCAAAGTTTTTTAATGTGTCACCCAAAAAAGTTTTGGATGTTGTTCGATGTCCAAATAGACCAGCGGTCCAAGCAAATGCCAATATTAAAGAGCCTGCGATTACAGCAATACCCACGAATCGCAGCCAGTACTTCTTTAGAGTTTTAAAATTCAAATTATTCATTCTTCATCCTGTGTAAATTATATAGCTGCATTTATAAAGAAAAGTTTTATCCTATAAAATACGCAGGACTTCTTATCCTGTCGTCCTTTTGAACCAAGAAAATAATTTACGCTTAAGCTTATTTTTTTATAGGTAGTAGTAAAACAGGGTCTTCAATATCGTAACCAGTTTCTTCTGGAACCCCCAAATATTTAACGACAACCAACCTCTTATTTTGTTTAGGCACACTATAATTTTGGGAAATTTTTATTGCTTTGCTGTAATGAACCGCAACATGGGTCTTACTTTGTAAAGACGGCGATTTTACAACATATTCTGTTTTATTTTGCGTGATCTTTCCTGAAGGATCAAACCAAGACGATACCTGATTCTGATGAGTTTTTAATGTTTGAATTTTTACAGTCTTACTATTACTTACGATCAAAGGAGTTAAATTCTTTTTAATTTTATTAAGTGCCTTATTAAACGCTGTACTATCTTGATCATAATCAATCTTATGTGTTTTTGGATTGATATAGAGAGATTTAACTTCAATCAGTTTATCAGGCGATTTACTATTTAATAGATAATAATATAGTTGTGGTAGGCGTCCTCGGCCATCTTCATAATGTCTTAATACATAAAGTTTCTTCTCTTTTTGCTGATAGCCCAATACTTCAATTTTTTGTCCACCACCCACTGTCGCATAGGTATGTGCGGATAAGGTAAGAATCGTGCTAAAAGTTAAAAATTTTAGAAATTTCATTAGTTCATATCCTTGTGATCTGATAACTATATTGTATAAATACCAATCAGTTTAAAATGACACTTGAGTAAGTGTTACTTGCTGTTTTTATATTCTTTTGTACATAAGCAGTTTTTTTAAGGGGGCTTTATTTATTATTTCTCTCCCCCCCTTCAAAACAACTCGTCTAGCTTTTACATATAAACCGTCATAGAAGAACAGGCTAACACTTGCTAGCGTCGACATGAGTAAACATACATGGACTAAAATTTCTAACAAAAGAGTTTAAAAAATAATCCAACATCTTTTCCCGCTCGAGTGCCCCATCTGAGCTTAAAAGCTGAATGATTGTGCCCTCCACCATATATACAAATAGCTTGGCATCGGTAAAAGAAGCATCCGCGTTTAGCACTCTAAGCTGACTATAAATTTCATTTTTTAGCCATGTTCTATAGCGCATTGCGGTCTGATAGGCTTTTGGATAACTATTTTTAATCTCAAAAATAGCTTTAAATAATAAGTAATACGGCCCTTCTAGATCGGTATGTAAATAATACAGCTTTTTAAGTTTATCTATTGCGGGGGTACTTAAGTCGTACTCGACCATTGCGACTACTTGCTCTTGGAGCTTTTCTTTTTGCACCATCAGGCAGATTTCAATGAGGCGTTCTTTAGAGTGAAAGTAATTATAAAAAGTCGCTTTGGTAATTTCTGATTCTTTCACTATTCTGTCGACGCCAATAAGATGGAACCCACGGTGATGAAACAGATCAATTGCTTTATTTACAACATATAAGGTACGTGTTGGGAGAACTAAATTTGGCATAGTTTTACCGTTATAAAAATTTTTGTTGTATGTAGAGATAAAAAAACCTGTGCCCTTTTTGGGAGAAAAAAAGGCACAGCAAAGCCGTAAAGACTGTGCTTGGCACATCTCAAGTTTTGTTGTTGCTAAGTTTTAAGTAAAAATGACTTTAAGCCTGAAAACCTTAGGGCAATCAAGCTGCTTTAATTTTTAAGCT